>JAIKZC010000006.1 GCA_024682575.1 Lachnospiraceae bacterium
TATAACTACTCTGAGTGAACAAACTGAATCAGCCAAAGCTGCAAGTTCCTTTTCATTTAAGCTGCCTGAGTTCTTATTCAATGAAACAGATGCCATTTTTAGAAAAAGTAATGATAGTTTTTTATTAAAAATACCCGTGAACAATAACTCCGCCGGTCTTCCAGGCTGAAGCTTTATCCTCTTTCTTAATAGTTCTACAAAATCCTTTTTACTTAAATCATTAAAAAAGTTAATTTCAACTTCCGCTTTTCTTTTACTATCAATGCCTCTGGAAATCAGAGAAGACAGTTCAAAACTGCATATTCCGGAAAGACCTGTGTCTGTAAGCTGAAGCTCGCCATGACTTTTCTTTATAAATCTACCATCAATATAAAGGCTTAAATACGCTTCTGCCCTTACTCCGCTTATACTCTTAAAGTATTTTTCATTAGATATAAGCTGTGTCAAGGCCGGCAAGGCTTTTAGCGGTTTATGTCCAAATCGCTTTGCTATTTTATAACCATCTCCATCAGAGCCTGTTTTAGGTGCTGACTTTCCGCCTGCAGCAATTATTATTCTGTCAAAAAATGTAGAATTTACAATAAATCCTGTTCCTTTTTCTTTAATAGAATCTATAGTATTTGAAAGAGAAAGTTTAATTCCAAGTCTCTCAACTTCCATTCTTAAAACATCCAGTATGGCAGTAGCAGTCTCCGGATATGGATAAATACCACCATTTCTGTTTCTTGGAACTATTCCCAGGTTTTCAAAAAACGCTATTGTATCCTTCTCATTAAATTTTGAAAGTATTTTTTTTATTATACCGTTATCTGAAGAGGAATAGAAATAAGAATCATCCATGTCAAGATTGGTGTAGTTACACTTTCCATTTCCTGTCTGAAGTATTTTTTTTCCTATACGATCATTTTTTTCAAAAACAGTAACGTCTGCTCCGTTTTTTGCTGCAGTAATAGCAGCCATGAGGCCTGAAGCTCCTCCTCCAATTACAGCTATTTTTTTCATAATCAAATCATATGTAAGAATCTGGCAATATGTGCAAAGAATGTTCCTCCAGGAATTTCATTAATCTCTTCTTCTCTGACACCACGTAGCCTTAATATGCAGAAACAATAAACAAAAGTACCGATGAGCATAGAAATCAATGTACTTAATATGTTAGCAGCAAGCTTGCTCAGAAGACTGTAAACTGCAAAAACAACTATTCCCATTATAGTCGCAGATATTGCGGGAATTATAAATGTTCTTGGAATCTCCTGTTTGTATTTTAAATACTTACGAATTGAAAATTGATTCATTATACACATTAAAAATGCAAAAAGAATATTTGCAAATACTACAGCATAAATTCCAAGATCCGTATAATTAAGCATAAAATACAATGCAGTTATATGCAGTACAAGAGATATTGCAGAATGTCTGACCGGAATCTCAAGGTGATTGATTCCCTGAAGTATACCATTTGTAAGTGTTGATATTGAGAAAAATATTATTGATATCGATCCAACCTGCATCAACCTCGCTGCAAGTGTAAGGTCTCCTGTAAAAAGCATCGAAAGCATCGGCTTTGCAAGAACTGCCATGCCGACACAACATGGTATTGCTATGAGCATTGTTACCCGGATTGCAGTAAATATTTTTCTTTTGGCACCTCTCACATTATCTGCTGCTATACATGAAGCAAGTGTAGGTACAACGGAAGAACACATAGCATTAGCTAAAGCAATAGGAATGTTCATCATAAGCTTATATTTGCCTGAATAAATTCCCCAGATTGCAGTTTTTTCAACACCCTGTCCTTTAATAGTCATTATTTTATTAAACATTCCATTATCAAGTACATCACTGATATTGTAAATAGCTGTACTCAATATGACCGGAACAGCAGTAAGCATAATAAGCCTTATAACATCACCCATAGGCTCAATAGCCTTAACAGAATCTTTTGGTTTGTTTCTTCTGATCGAAGCTGATGTCAATAATAAAACTATTGCCAAAAAGATTAATCCTGCCAAAGCTCCCGAACTGGTACCAAGCGTACTGCCGGCTGCTCCATATGCAGGTGCATAATGTTCATTTTTTAGTAACTTTGCAACCTTAAAACCATAGCTGTAAAGTGTCTGTGCAGCAAGTATACTCACTATTGCATTTACAATCTGTTCAATAATCTGGGAAACTGCTGTAGGAACCATTGTCCCCATGCCTTGAAAATATCCACGTATAACACCCATTAATGCAACAACGAGAAGTGTCGGAGCAAAGATTCTCAATGCAATTGCACTCATTGGTTCCGTCATAAGATTGCCTGCAAAAAAGCCTGCTCCAAAAAACACAAGCAGGCACGCAATTCCACCTGATATTAACGCAAAAAACAGACCGCCTCTAAAAACGCGATCTGAATTTGTGTAATCCTGCCTTGAATATCTGGCAGAAACAATTTTAGATATAGCCAACGGAAGGCTATACGAGGATATCAGAAGCATAATATTATAAATCTGATATGCCGCCGCATAGTATCCGTTTCCTTCATCACCTATAATATTAGTAACAGGGATTCTGTAAAACATACCGATGATCCTGGTTATCACTCCGGCAAGTGCAAGAATTCCTCCCTGTACTACAAAATTATTTGTTTTGCTCCTTTTTTTAGAAGGCATAATAAAAAAGTTATCTCCTTACTTTATTATGAAACACTTACCTTATCTGCATAAGTGTCCTGAATAATACAAATCCAGCTTTTACCCTGATTCATAACAATTTCATTTCCATCTGCATCAAAATAACGGACAGATCCCTGATCTCCATCAAATCTGATCCACGTACCATCCCTTGCCATTCCATGGGTGATATATGTCATCTTTCCACCTGAATGACAGTCAAATCCAAGATACCCCTTTTCATCAACCTGCTCCCATGAAGAATACTGAAGAATAATATTATCTACTGCAAGCTGTTCACCATTTTCTGCATCAACCTGCTTATCTCCATACTCATATCTGTAGTACTTACCATCATCAGAATTATACTCAAACCAAGGTTTATTTATAAGATAACCAGGTTCTACTCTGGTTGCCTTATATGAATCTGCTGAATCAGGGATTATGATATCATCATCCTTTGCAAAAGTAAATTTTCCTTTGTAATTACTGTCATAAGCAGTATCATAGCCCTTTGTTTCAATGCCTTTCTTGATTCCCTTAGCAGATGCATAGGCATTATGAGGAGCTATACGGTCAGTTGTCCTGTAAAAAACAATATCACCCTCCGAACCAAGTCCACTAAGATTATCTACAAATGGTTCATTTAAAAGAGGCATTGCATATGCTGACTGTCCATAGTGACAGTATATCGAATCAAATTCCAGCGCATAATAAACAAAATAGTTTCTGCAGCTTCTTACAGAGCCAATCTTATCAAGATTATCATAATTCTCAAAGATTCCCATCATTCTGGTAAGAGAACCCTCTACAACACACTCATAGAGTATGTCTGCATATGAACTTCCAGACATAGGCTGTGCTTCTTCTATATTATTAAGCATTACAGCTATTGGTCTGCGTTCTCCTATTTCCTTACTTACCCATTTTCCTGTAAGATAACTTCTGATCTGGTCTCCGTTTGTTTCTCTGCTCATTCCATAGCTTGACTGGTATCCATACTCAGCAGAAATACCACTTGCATTTACTGCGTTATCAGAAGCAGCGGAATTTTCAAAGTTTGCATAAGCATTCGGATCAGAAACTTCTTCCATACCATCTTCAATGCCTTTATTCGCATTAGTGTTTGCTCCGCAACCTCCTAAAATAAAAGTGCAGGAGAAAATTGCAAGCGCTATTGCCGAAAAAAATCTAATTTTCTTCATATGTCTCCTTTTATCGTGAAATTCCAAGACTATCTAAAGCCTGTGTTTGTTTTGACTCCATTACACGAGCCTCATCTTCTACCATATGATCAAACCCAAGTAAGTGTAGCATACTGTGAGCAATAAGAAAAGCAAATTCTCTTTTAATACTGTGACCATATTCTTCTGATTGCTCTTTCGCTCTTTCACAGCAGATCATTATGTCACCAAGCATCAGCTCCCCTGTTTCAGGATTAAAACAATCCGAAAAATCCTCTTCAACATTAGAAAAATCTGCAGGTGTTTCATAATCGATCATCGGAAATGATAGTACATCGGTAACTTTATCAATATTTCTGAATTCTTTATTAGTAGATCTAATATCTGCCGGATTAACAAGTGTCAGTGAAACCTCTACTTCATAAGGACATTTTTCCTGTCTGAGTACTTCTCTGGCAACAGTTTCAAAAATAGCTGAATAATCGAGACCCAAGTCTAGATCAGCTTCATTTTCAACGTAAAAAGTCATAATAAAGTTTTTCCTCTTTAAGCTTTTTCTTAATAATTCTAATATCCCTTAAACTTAGATCAGAATCTACAACCGGAGCTCTATTTGAAATTCTTTCGAATATGAGATCAATGAGCGCATCATAATTAATACTTTCTCCGGGTTTCTGTTCCATAAACTTAATTATAGATGATATAAGATCATCACATATCAAAGCTATAGCAACCTCTTTGGGAAGGTAAGATTTTTTTGCTCCTGCACAGATTTTGATCATATCAGCAAGTTCAGTAGGAAATTCATTTTCATCAATCAGATTAGCTGTTTTAGACGATAAGTTTTCTTCTCCTTCAGTCAAAACACCTATTCTATGATAGTAAGCACATCCTCTGGCCAGACGACTATCTGCCTTGACCCTGTCAGCACATCTACCTGATAAATACGCTGAATGTATGGCTCTTTTATACTCATGGTTATTTTCTTTCCTAAGCTTAAGAAGCAAATGATACTCTGGATCAACTATATTCTTATATATTTCCTCTGTCTTAAATAAGAACCCATGCTGTATTTTGGGCATTACAATTATTGTAACCAAAACATTCATCAAAATCCCTATTGCAGGAAAAATAATGTTCTCCGGAGTAATTTTTAATGAATAGAGAATAAAAAGAGCTGCATATATTAACATCGAAGATAATGTGTAATATAGAACAGTTTTTTTAACATTGAAATATTTATCCGGATTCTTAAATGGCAAAAGAAGAATAATAGCCGGAATCATAAAATAGAAAAAATACCCACTGCTCTCGTTAGCCGATACCATAGTTATTGTGCCAAACATTCCTAACAAAGCAACAGCTGATGCAAAATCAGTGTAGATCATGTATATCAGCGCCAATGCATGGAATGGAAAAATGAACTCAGGGCTCCAAAAACCGGCAATGCATAAAACTATTCCAATAATCAGTGTAATTTCCGCATTCTTTTTTGCCTTATTATCCTTTAAAACATCCAAAGTATAGCAAAACATACCTATGGAAATTATCAAAAGTACTAAATCACTTATTACGGTGCTTACTAACATGACCCCTCCTGCTTTTGTCGCTGCCCGAATTTGTGTGTTTAGTCTCGTATTCCTCGTACGCTTTTACAATTTTCTGAACAAGAGGATGACGCACTACATCCTTAGAGGAAAGATATATAAAAGAAATATCATTTATCTTTCCAAGAACCCTTTCTGCGACATCTAGTCCTGAAACTGTATTTGCAGCCAAATCTTTCTGTGTTTTATCTCCAGTAATTACAACCTTAGACCCAAATCCAATTCTCGTAAGAAACATTTTCATCTGAGCCGGTGTAGTATTCTGAGCTTCATCCAATATTATATACGCATTATCAAGTGTTCTTCCTCTCATATACGCTAATGGTGCAACTTCAATAAGCCCCTTTTCCATATTTTTTTGAAAGGATTCGGCACCCATTATCTGATAAAGTGCATCATAAAGAGGTCTTAGATACGGATCAACTTTACTCTGAAGATCACCAGGTAAAAATCCAAGCTTCTCACCTGCTTCAATTGCAGGTCTGGTAAGTATGATTCTGCTAACCTCTTCATTTTTAAAAGCCATTATAGCCATTGCCATTGCAAGGTAAGTTTTACCTGTACCTGCAGGACCAATGCCAAACACTATCATCTGATTCCTGATAGCATCAACATATTTCATCTGTCCCAAAGTTTTAGGCTTAACAGGTTTCCCCTGTATTGTATGACATATTACATCTTTATCTATCTGATCAAAAGCATCTGAATTCTCTTCTGCTTCTCTTTCCGTATCAATTACGTAATTCACGTTTTGTTCCTCGATTATCTCACCTGAAATTGATTTTTTCAAAAGACGTTCAAGTATCTTATATGCTCTGTCGCTCCCATTCCTGCTTCCGATGATCTTAACAACACCGTCTCTAAGAATAATATCAACTTTGCACTCATCTTCTATTATTTTTTCAAATCTATCGAACTGACCGAATATATTTCTTAAATCTTCTTCTGATATATCCTGCATTGTTCTGATAACGTTGTTTTCCATAGTTAGTAATTATTAAAAAGCTAAAAAGCCCTTCCTGTAATTATTTATGATAAGGTTCATTTGCAATAATCTTAAATGAACGATAAATCTGCTCGAATAAAATAACCCTCATTAATTGATGAGGAAATGTCATATCCGAAAAACTTAAAGCAAAATCAGACTTTTTTAAAACAGCTTCTGCCAAACCATCAGAACCTCCGATAATAAAACAAATATGACTTTTTCCTTCGATTCCAAGCTTTTCAATCTTTTCTGACAATTCGACTGAATTTAATTTTTTGCCGCCAATCTCAAGAGTAATAATATATGCATCCTCTGGCAAACGTGCTAAAAAGCGCTCTGCTTCCGCATACATATCAGGTCCGTCAGCAACTTCGATCACTGCAGACTTACAATAACGCGACAGCCGTTTATTATACTCGGCTATCGCGTCCTGATAAAATTTTTCTTTAATTTTTCCGGCACAAAGAACTGTTATTTTCATTTGTCACCAAAAATATCTGCATAGAGATTCTCAACAATATAATCAACAAATTGAGGATCTAAATCCATAAAACGATTATTTATTTCATTTTTCATGTAACTGATCCTGTCAAAATATCTATCTCCACCATCTGCCTCAGGATCATCGACATTAAGTGCTTGGTCAATCACTTCTGCACTATAGCTCTCGCTAAACCAACTGCTGATCTCCTCTGTTTTTTCATTTTCACGAACAGCATCTTCCTCAAGAGTATTAACCTTTTTAAGAGCTTTAACTCCTGAAACAAAGAATATCAGAAAAAGCGCACCCATTACAGTATATGTAATAACAGCCCCTATTCCTGAAAAATAAATTGGAAGCGCACCTGTATAGCATAACACAAGAAATGCAAAGCCAATAATAGATACAAAAAGTAAAGTTAATCCGGAGGACTTCATATCAGCTGCCTGTTCCTCGGCACTTCTGTAAGGTTTTAATGGAGCTTCTGCATCTGTTTTTTCTTCATTAGCCTCTTTACCAGTGTTTACTTCCGCATCTTTTTCTCCATCAAATAAATCTGCAGAAGATTCTGCGGATTCTTCTGATAAATCAGGCATTTCATCTACAAGAGCTACGTGACAATAAGCACATTCACTAAAACCATCCCTATATTCAAGTCCACATTTTGGGCAAAACATAAAGTAAGTCCTCCGAAAATTTTATTTAATCAACTTTTGAAAGAAATTCATCTATTCCCTTTGCTGCAGCTTTTCCTGCACCCATAGCAAGAATAACTGTAGCAGCTCCTGTAACAGCATCTCCTCCGGCATAAACACCATCTTTTGATGTAGCACCGGTTTCTTCATCTGCTACGATACATTTACGTCTGTTGATCTCAAGACCCTTAGTAGTAGAAGAAATAAGCGGATTAGGAGAAGTACCGAGTGACATGATCACAGTATCACATTCAATCTCATACTCTGAACCTTCAATTTCTACCGGTCTTCTTCTTCCAGATTCATCAGGTTCACCAAGTTCCATCTTTATTACTCTGATACCTTTTACCCAACCTTTTTCATCCTCAAGGATTTCTGTAGGATTCTGTAAAAGATCAAATATAATTCCTTCTTCCTTTGCATGATGAACTTCTTCTGCTCTTGCCGGAAGTTCTGCTTCAGAACGACGATATACAACATGAACTTCAGCACCAAGTCTGAGAGCTGTACGTGCGGCATCCATTGCAACATTACCGCCACCTACTACAACAACCTTTTTGCCTCTTGCTATTGGTGTATCATAATCATCACGATAAGCCTTCATAAGATTATTTCTTGTAAGGAATTCATTTGCTGAATACACACCAAGAGCCTGCTCTCCAGGTATTCCCATGAATCTTGGAAGACCGGCACCTGATCCAACATATACAGCATCAAATCCCTCATCCTCAAGAAGAGCATCAATAGTTGTTGACTTACCAATAACTACATCAGTCTCAATTTTAACTCCAAGTGCCTTTACATTATCAATTTCAGGCTGAACAACCTTGTCCTTTGGAAGTCTGAACTCAGGAATACCATAAACTAAAACTCCACCTGCTTTATGAAGAGCCTCAAAAATGGTAACATCATATCCCATTTTAGCAAGATCGCCTGCACAAGTAAGTCCGGAAGGACCTGATCCGATAACAGCAACCTTTTTATTTTTCTTTTCAGCCTTTACCTCAGGTTTAATTCCATTTTCACGTGCCCAGTCTGCAACAAATCTCTCAAGCTTACCTATTGAAACAGACTCACCTTTTATACCACGTACGCACTGACCTTCACACTGGCTTTCCTGAGGACAAACACGTCCGCAAACAGCAGGAAGTGCTGAAGATTCAGCAATGATCTCGGATGCTTTCTTGAAATCACCATTCTTAACTTCCTGAATAAAACCGGGAATATTAATAGAAACAGGACATCCTTCAACACATCTTGGATTCTTGCAGTTAAGGCATCTCTGTGCTTCGTCCATAGCTTCTTCTTTGTTATAGCCAAGGCAAACTTCGTCGAAGTTAGTTGCTCTGACCTTTGGCTCCTGCTCTCTAACAGGAACTTTTTTTGTCATATCTATAGCCATTATTTTTTCTCCTTGTCTCAATGATTAATCGATCAGATTATGAACAATGTCCGCATCCACCATGGTGGGTATCACCCTCAGTTGCCTCAAGGTATGCTCTTCCTTCTTCGGTCTTATAAAGTGCCATACGTTTCATAGCTGCATCAAAATCAACCTTTGCAGCATCAAATTCAGGACCGTCAACGCATGCAAACTTAACCTCACCATCAACTATAAGTCTGCAAGCTCCGCACATTCCTGTACCATCAACCATTATCGGATTCATTGAAACAATTGTATGAATTCCATATTTAAGTGAAGTCTGGGAAGCGAATTTCATCATGATCATAGGTCCAATAGCGACGCAAATGTCATAATGTCTCTTTTCGTTTCCAATGAGATCTTCCATGCAAACGGTAACCATTCCGGATCTCTTATATGATCCGTCATCAGTTGTTATAAAATAATGCTCTCCTGCAACTTCTTCAAATTCTTTCTCAAGAATAAGTGTAGAATGACTCTTTGTACCAACGATAACATCAAAAGATACATCGTGATCTCTCATCCATTTGATCTGTGGAAGAACCGGAGCTGTTCCAAGTCCTCCGCAAACGAAAAGGTAATTTCTCTTCCTTACTTCCTCTATGGGTTCGTTTACAAATTCTGAAGGCTCACCAAGTGGTCCTGTTATGTCTGCCATCATGTCTCCGGTCTTTAACTTGGAAATCTTGTACGAAGATGCACCTATAACCTGAATAACGAGGGTAACGGTGCCGTGTTCTCTGTCATAGTCACATATTGTAAGCGGTATTCTTTCACCTGTCTCATCAGCACGAACTATAACGAACTGCCCCGGCTCACACGTATGTGCGATTCTCGGAGCCTCTACTTCGAGAAGATATATCTTCTCGACAAGCATCTCTGCCTTCACAATTTTGAACATAATGAATTCTCCTATCCAACATACTAGTAAAACATCGAACTTATGCCTCTAATGTTCTCCGTTCCATACAAATACACATCCTTTATTCTAATTCATATACCTGCAAAGTGCAAGTATTTGTTATTTTAAGGAAATATTTTCTCGCTATAATAACGCCGTAAAATTATTTGTTTATAAATTATTATTCTAATTTTTACTTCTAATTTAAGAATTTTGATCTTTTCAAAGGTTCTTAAAAGACTCAAGCAATTCCTCAAGTTCAAGATACCTTGTTATTTTTTGATCCAGACTGCTGTCAACTTTCTCTTTTTCAGCCGTAAGTTCATTTAATTTAATAAAATCTCTTGCATTTTCTGTAATAAGTTTTTCTAATTCATCAGATTTTCTCTGAAGTTCATCTATTTCAGACTCTATTGAATCATATTCTTTTTGCTCATTATAGGAAAATCTGGTTTTTTTCTTTTCTTTATAATATCCTTTGACCTTTTTTTCTTCCTGTTTATTATCGTTATCCTTTAGGCCTGATCCTTTTCCTTCGTTTTTAGGGTGTCTTTCTCTATAGCTTTCATAATTTCCCGGTATACGTTCGATAATTCCATTTCCTGCAAAATAAAATATTCCTGATGCAACTCTGTCCAAAAAATATCTGTCATGAGAAACAACTATTAATATGCCTGTAAAAACGTCAAGATAATCTTCCAGTACCTGCAAAGTCTGAATATCCAAATCATTTGTCGGCTCATCAAGTACAAGTACATTGGGAGAAGACATAAGAACATTAAGCAGATAAAGTCTGCGTCTTTCTCCTCCTGAAAGTTTAGATATAAGTGTATATTGTGCATCTGCATCAAAAAGAAAATTTTCACACATTTGTGATGCCGATACAAGTCCATTTTCCGTTCTAATATACTCAGCCGTTTCTTTTATATAATCTATGACGCGCATGTTTTCATCAAGATTTTCGTTTTCCTGGCTAAAATAACCAAACTTAACTGTCTGGCCAACTTCTATATAGCCTTCATCCGGAGAGATCAGTCCCAAAAGAATCTTAATAAAAGTAGATTTACCAGATCCGTTCGGTCCTATTATTCCAATTCTGTCATTCTTAAGAAAATTATAACTAAAAGATGATATAAGTTTTTTTTCATCATAAGACATGGAAATATCATAGATTTCTACAGTTTTACTGCCTAATCTTGTAAGGGCTGAGCTGATCTGGATTGTTGAATCCTCTTTAATTTTATCCCTATCCCTTAATGATTCAAATCTTTGTATATGCGCCTTTTGCTTTGTAGATCTGGCTCTCGCGCCTCTCTGCATCCATTCAAGATCCTTCTTGTATAAAGCTGCCATTTTTCTCTCTGCAGCCTTGGCATAGTCAAGTCTTTGCTGTTTTAGCATTAGATAGCCTGAATAGTTATCATCATAACGATATATTTTTGATCTGTCTATTTCCAAAATAGAATTACAAACACTATCAAGGAAATATCTGTCATGGGTAACAAGCATAAGAGTGCCGCTATATGATCTGAGATACTGTTCTAACCATTCGATCATTTCTATATCAAGATGGTTTGTAGGCTCATCAAGAATAAGAAAATCACAAGGTGAAAGAATTGCTGCAGCAAGTGCAGCACGCTTCTTCTGTCCTCCCGACAATAATCCGGGAGACATCTCTGAATTTGTTATTCCTAATTTTGCGAGAGCTGCTTTTACTTCACCGTTTGTATTTTCATTAACAAGTTCTCCATAGGCCATTTTAGAAACATTTTCCAAAATGCTTTTTTCATTATCAAATACCGGTGACTGCGCAAGTGAAGCGATTTTAAGACCGTTAGACGTGATAATTTTTCCTTCATCAGGCTCTGATTCCAAGGAAGCCAATGAGAGAAAAGTTGATTTGCCGGCTCCATTAATTCCGACAATTCCAACTTTTTCTCCGTATTCAATACCAAAACTGACATTATCAAAAATCAGTTTATTTCCAAGTGTTTTGCTTACATTTTCAAAATTTAATATACTCATAATGAGATTTAGTTTAATGCAAAACAGACTTTAGCGCAAGTCTGAATAAATATATGTTTTGGTCACTTCATTGCAGGAATCCGCATTTACTGCGTGCCAGTTTAAATAGCAAATATTAGATCATTAATCTTATAAAAACAATCACAATTATTAATCCTGTTATATTTCATCCTCAACAGTATCATAATAAGGAACTACAATATAATCACCTGTATGAATCTGACAGTCATAACTTAAATAATTCATTTGCCTTACCTCATCAACATATTCTTCAATGTCAGAGTATTCACTTGAAATATATCTGCTTCCAATGGAATTAACAGTATCCCCCTGCATAACAAGAACGCTGGTATAATATTTTGCCTTAGGTGTTGTTTCTTTTGCAGAAACCTTAAATACAAAAGCTTTTAACAAAAGGAGTACAATTAATACAAAAACTATTCTGATAAACAACAAACGTCTTCTTTTTATCATCCTGCTTCTTTTCATATCTTCCTCCTGCAAGTACATTCGTTCTGAACATTCGTTTTGAACAACTGTTCTTGAAGATTATAGCGAACAGATATTCTTTTGTCAATATCTTTCGAATAAATTTTCAGAACAAATTTTCTGAATAAATGTTTGTTTTTTTCAAGAATTATGTTATAGTAATAAAAGAAAAAATTAGACATTTATTGTTTGTTTATACGGAGGAATTATATGTCTCGTACAAAACTTAGCGAAAAACAATCCGAAATTCTCGAATATATTAAAGAACAAATACTTGATCGTGGTTTTCCGCCTTCAGTTCGTGAAATCTGCCAGGCAGTTAACTTAAAATCCACTTCATCTGTTCATGCCCATCTTGCTACACTTGAGAAGAACGGATACATCAGACGTGATCAGACAAAGCCCAGAGCAATTGAAATTCTCGATGATGGTTTTGAAATGATCAGAAAAGAAATGACAAGTATCCCCGTTGTTGGTACAGTTGCTGCCGGTCAGCCCATACTTGCATCACAAAATATAGATGGTTATTTTCCTATTCCTACCGATATGCTTCCTAAAAATATGGGATCATCGGATGCTTTTGTACTTAAAGTACATGGAAACAGTATGATCAACATGGGAATAATGGATGGAGACCAGATTTTTGTTCGTTCCACAAATACCGCAGAAAACGGAGATACGGTAGTTGCACTTGTTGGCGACAGTGCTACTGTAAAGACTTTTTATAAGGAAAATGGACATATACGTCTTCAGCCGCAGAATGATGAAATGGATCCCATCATCGTAGACGATTGTCAGATTCTCGGTAAAGTTTTTGCAGTATTCAGACTTTATGGAAATGCATAACTTTGAGGAATGCAGTGACAAAATCATAAGTTTTTAACTGTAAATTACAGGAATCCGTATTTACTGCGTATTACTGCAATGAAGTGACCAAAACATATGATTTTTAGATTTATTTTCAAAAGTCTATAATTTTAAATAACAAAAAGAGAATCTGTACAATTTACAGATTCTCTTTTCTATTATAATTCTTCAATTTTAACTGTATCAGCATCTTTCCAGATTCTTTCAAGATCATAAAATGATCGACTCTCACGATCAAAAACATGAACTATAAAATCACCATAATCCATTAAAATCCAGTTAGAATCATTATTTCCCTCTATGCTTTTAGCCTCTGATCCGGATTTAACAAGCATTTCATCAATATTATCCGTAATTGCCTGCATCTGTGACGGATTATTTGCTGTGGCAATAATAAAATAATCAGCAATAACACTGACTTTACCTATTTTTAGGATAATAAGATCCTCTGCCTTTTTTCTTCTGCTGCGTTAAATGCAATTTTTACGAGTTCCTCAGTTGTTTTTGTCATTTATCAATCCTCTGCTTATACCTGTTTTGTGCAAGCTACATAGTAATCATACGTTTTTTGTGTCATAGGGTCAATAATCTGATCTTTAGTATTTAAATACTCAAGTGTATCTTTTAGGATTTCAATAACTGCTTTATCGAGATCAACAAAAGACATCTGTCTGATTTTAGAAAGGTTAGGAGCTGTAGTTCTGCCAGGTTCTATATAATCCGCTGTAAAAATGATCTTCTCAAGAACAGTCATGCCCGGGCGTCCTGTTGTATGATTCCGGACAGCATCAAGTATTTCTTTGTCCTCTACCTTATATATTTCCTTTGCCAAACATGCACCCAGTTTAGAATGGATCAAGTATGGAGCCTGCTTTTCAACATCAGAAAGCTTGATCTTATACTTTTTACATAGAGTAAATTTCTCATCATTTGCTATGTTCTTTGCACAATCATGCAAAATTCCGGCAAGAAAAGCGCGATCGATATCTATACCATATCGCATAGCAAGAGAAGCTGCTGTATATGCAACACCAAGAGTATGCTGATACCTGTCTTTATCAAGAACCTTCTTAACCTTTTTCTTAATAGCTTTGATTTCTTCTGTCAATATTCCGCTCCTTAAGTTAAAATACCAAAATCAAACTTCATCCATATATATTTTATTCTTTCTAATATATTCTATAACATTATCCGGAATAAAGTATCTTACTGTTTTTGAATCTCTTATCTTAAGCCTTAAATCTGTGGATGAGATATCCATTCGACCCGTATGCATAATTTCAATCCTGGCATCATAATCTCTTTTATATATTTCAATCTGACTTGCAAGATCTGAAATATCGCTATCATCCCTAACGGCCGCAATTATTGAAGAAAGCTTAAAAACTTTTTCTGGGTGCTTCCACAATTTTATCTGTTTAATAATGTCTGCACCACATATAAAATAAAGCTCTGCATCAGGATAGATTTTATGAAGCTCCTCTAAGGTTTCAAAAGTGTAGGTATCCCCTTCTCTTCTGACCTCTATATCAGACACTTCGAAATGTGCATTATCAGAAACTGCTATCCTGCACATTTCCAATCTTTTTTCTGCCTGAAGAACCTTGATGTTTTCCTTAAAATATGGATTACCGCTGGGAACGATCAAAACCTTATCAAGGTCAAACTCTGAATAAGCCTGTTCAGCTAAGATCAAATGACCTATATGTATCGGATTAAATGTACCTCCTAGAAATCCCAATCTCTTCATTATCTGCCTCTTTTATGCGCGAGGAAGCTCAATTTTAGGCTCTTTTGCCGGTCTGTAAAGAGTAATTTTCTTTCCAACAACCTGTACAAGAACAGACCTGGTTCTCTCAGCAAGAGCTTCTGCAATAGAATGTGCATCATCATCACAGTTTTTAAGAACGCTTATCTTTATAAGTTCCCTGGCTGCAAGTGCTTCGTCTATAGCTGCAGTGATTTCAGGTGTAAGGCTTGCCTTACCAACCTGAAATATCGGATCTGTAGTCATTGCGATACTTCTAAGAAAAGCTCTCTGTTTAGTAGTAATTTTCATCATAATTATAAATTCCTCAATTAATCCTTAAAATATTCAAACTGGAAACCATAAATCTTAACTGTATCGCCTTCCTGCATTCCAAGTGCTTCAAGCTTTTCAAGTGCACCGCATTCACGAATGAATTTCTGGAAGAAGATAAATCCTTTTTCAGATTCCAGATTTGTATATCCAAGCATCTTTTCTATTCTGGGTCCTTCAAGAACGTAAAGGTTATTCTTTTCATCATAAGAAACATCATAAGGAAGCTTGTCCGCAACATGTTCCTCAGGGAAGAATTCCTGTTCATATACTATCTTCTCATCACGATGCTGACTCAAGAGTTCCTTAACCCTGCCCATGAGTTCTTTAACGCCTTCACCGGTAACAGCAGATACAGACATCACTTCATAGCCCTTAGGCTCAAATTCTTTGCGAATTCTGTCAACAGGATTTTCTTCTCCCTCTGCAACCTGAACAGCATCAGTCTTATTAGCAACAATGATCTGCGGTTTTTTTGATACGTCAGCGCTGTATTTTTCCAATTCCTGATTAATTTTATATACATCATCAACAGGATCTCTGCCGTCAGTAGCTGCAGCATCTACCATATGGATAAGAACTCTGGTACGCTCTATATGTCTTAAGAACTCATGACCAAGTCCGACTCCATCTGCAGCACCTTCGATAAGTCCCGGTATGTCCGCCATTACAAAACCACCGCCATCCGGAAAGTCAACAACCCCAAGATGAGGTTGAAGCGTGGTAAAAGGATAATTTGCTATTTCCGGTTTAGCATTGGTTACTCTGCTGATAAGAGTTGATTTTCCGGCGTTGGGATAGCCAACCAGACCAACATCAGCGATAACCTTTAACTCCAAAAGAACTTCTAACTCTATTGCATCCTGTCCCGGCTGAGCGTATTTAGGCGCCTGCATTGTTGATGTAGCATAATGCATATTTCCATTACCGCCATGACCGCCTTTGAGTATAGTAACACATTTATTATCTCCGGACATGTCAACGATAACTTTACCGCTTTTTGCATCTTTAACTACTGTTCCTTCAGGAACCTTAAGTATAAGATCCTTACCGTTCTTTCCGTGCATACGCTTTTTAGCGCCTTCTTTTCCGTCTTCTGCTGAAAATTTGCGCTTATAACGGAAATCTGAAAGAGTATTTACACCATTATCAACCTGAAAGATAACAGAACCACCGTCTCCACCATCTCCGCCATCCGGTCCGCCGGCAGGCACATATTTTTCACGGCGAAAACTAACATGTCCATCTCCGCCTTTTCCTGATCGTATTATAATTCTTGCCTTGTCTGCAAACATAAAAATCTCCTTATACAACGTATATTATTCGTTGATATACAGTTTCCGGATGTCCATTTTTGTGAATACAAAATATGGATTCCTGTCATATCCGGCAGCAGCCACCTGCAGCACGACTTTCAAATCTGCGAAAATAATTCTGCAGCTAACTGCCGCCAAGCCTGATATGAATAGAAAGAAGGAGTTTCAGACTATGAAACTTTTGCATAATAATACTGCAAAAAAGCTCCATGCGTCCGAAACCCCTTCCGTTTCAAAGCTGCTCCTTAATTAAGGATTATTCAGCTGCCTGCTCTACTGCGTATACGCTAGCCTGAGTACGATATCTGCCTACTCTCTCAAATCTGCAGATTCCGTCAATCTTAGCGAAAAGTGTATCATCTCCGCCTCTACCGACGTTCTTACCCGGGTGAATATGGGTTCCACGCTGTCTGTAAAGAATATTTCCAGCCTTAACGAACTGGCCGTCTGCTCTCTTCGCACCTAATCTCTTGGACTCAGAATCACGACCGTTCTTGGTTGATCCTACTCCCTTTTTATGAGCGAAGAACTGAAGGTTCATATTTAACATGGCCTTTTTCCTCCTTAAATCATTTTTCTATCTTCAGGTAATTACCCTGATAATTTTCTTCCACACTTTTTAATCCGAGTAGCATGGAATTTAATAGTAAAGCAGCCTGGTCAGAGGGTTCATTTTCGAAATTGCATTCGATAAGTCCGCTCTCCTGGTCATCCTTAACAGTGATATGCTCGTCCGGCAGAAAGGTCTGAATGCTGTTTATAGTATTTATAACAAGCATCGACACTGCCGCGCAGACTATATCCTCGCCCGCGTCTGCATATTCTGCATGACCCAGACATTTGAATCCTCTTATTTTCCCCTTACCGCTTTTATAGACATTTACACGAATCATACGATTAAAAATTAAGCGTTAATCTTTTCGATCTGTACTTTTGTGTATGCTTGTCTGTGACCATTCTTCTTGTGGTAGCCGGTCTTTCTCTTGTAGTGGTAAACAATGACTTTTTTGCCTTTAACCTGATCAACAACCTTAGCTGAAACAGATGCATTAGCAACTTCACTGCCTACTGCAAGCTTATCACCGCCAATTGCAAGAACCTGATCAAACGTAACAGCACTATCCTTCTCGGCATCGAGCTTTTCTACGAAAATAACATCGCCCTCCGAAACCTTGTACTGTTTTCCGCCTGTTGCAATAATTGCGTACATAGGACACCTCCTGAAATAATTACTCGCTGCCTTCGGTGCTGTATTTTATACAGACTTCTACCACGGCATGCGGCATACTCTAATAAGTTATCACAGCTTTCCCAATTCGTCAATAAAAATTTTCTAAAAGAAATTAAATGAAATTAAATCCGCAGATTTTCCCAAAGAGGTCTGTGTATCTTTTCTCTTGTAACTTCCGCCAAGCCAAGCGGTGTAAAATCTATAAATCTGGTCTGAACACAGTCTTTTTTCAAAACTCTTTTTATTTCGGATATTATTTCAACCTTATAATTCTCATCTGCCATATTTATAAAGTCAATAATGATTATCCCGGAAATATTTCTTAATCTGAGCTGTCTTGCAGTTTCATAAACAGCCTCCTTATTTGTTTCAAAAATAAGTTTCTGTTTATTTTTTCCTTTAATATTCTTTCCACTGTTTACATCTATGACGGTGAGTGCTTCAGTTGGTTCAATTACCAGAAATCCTCCTGACTTCATCCATACTTTTTTATGAAGCGCCTCTTCAAAAACAGTTTCTATGCTGTATAACTTTATTAATGGCAGCATTTCATCTTCATATAACGCCAAAGCATCAATTATTTCTTTCGAATCAGCAAATACACTCCTGCATTCATCATAAATATCCGGAAGATCTGTAACTATTCTCTCTATCTCAGACTTTGAATCCCTAATTCTTAACAGATATTCTGCGAGAGGTTTATAAAGACAGGAATGACAGGTTCTGTTTTCTGCAAAATCAACTGTTTTCCTGAAAACATCAACAATACTGACAAGCTCCGTCTTTATCTCTTCAAAATCAGCCTCTGCAGCCGCAGTACGGACAACCATCCCGTGTTCCTTACCTGCAAAAAATTTATTTAAATCAGGATCGTTTTCTATAAATTCTTCAAAAGCTCTTTTCAGTCTGCTTCTGACTTCTTCAGATGAAATTTTTCTTGAGATTCCGATTCCCGGACGTCCCTTTGAAATTGCAAGAAATTTTCCTCCGATCGAAATATCTTCGGTAAGTCGTATTTCCTTCGATTTTATAGCTTCTTTCTCGATCTGTACCGTTATATCAGTTCCGGCTTTGACACTGTCAGGCGTTTTCAAAGGCAGATATCCCTTGACTCCGTTACCAAGGTCAACAAAGGCGGCATTTAGATTTTTTATAATGGACTCTACATGACCTATATAAATGCTGCCAACAGTATAATCCGAATTTTCAATAAATATGAATTCTACCGGAATATCGTCCTCATATATTGCACAAAAGCGCTTATTCTTGTATTCACTTATCAGATATTTATTTTTCAAAAATGTTCTCCGGCCTCTATAAGAGCCTTTCCCTCCGAATCAAATAAATCCAGTCTTGTCACCAGAATATCCTCATCATCAAAACCCGAATCTCCATTCATTGCATATAATTCTCCGATCACAAGTCCGGGTTTAATATTGGTTCCGCTGCCTGCGCATAACCTCATAAAGATTTTTCCGTCATCTTTAACTTCTATCTTATATACGAATTCTTTTAAATTAAGCTCTCTGGAACCCTTCTTTGTCTTTTTTTCAATGATTATCTCATTAGATGCATTAAACTTTTCTATTGATGATGAAATATCAAATTGAGGTTTTTTATCCTCTCTGAATGATACTAAATATTCCGCTATTGCAACGCTGGCCATTGCGTTTCCGCATTTTTCCGGAAGCCTGACGACATCTATGACCTTCATACCCTCTGCCTGAGCCGAATTCATCTGATCGATCATTTCTTTCGAGCTCGTAGCAGATCTTACTTCGATATCCATGTACTCACCCTCACTCTCGAGTCCAACTCCGAGAGGCTGGGCAAAGGACATGATCTGATGCGGAGAAAATCCTGCCGAATATGCAATATCTACTCCTGTTCGTCTTATGAGCTTCTGAAAATATCTCATACAGTCAAGGTGACCTATATACTTCATAAGACCATGCTTTGAAAACTTTACTCTTAACTTAATATTATCGCTGCTCAAAGCAGACACCTCCTCCGAATTTAGCCGCTCCGCATCCGGAACATTTCTGACGGCAGTTTGGCGTCACTCTTTCAGCATGCGCTTCAAGCCACTGATTTTTAAGGAAATCCTTTGTAACTCCTATATCTATGAAATCCCACGGGAATTTCTCATCGAGGCTTCTTTCTCTCTGTGTATAGAACTCAAGATCTACTCCACACTCCTCAATAGCCTCATTCCATTTATCAACGTCAAAACACTCAGACCATGAATCATATAAACAGCCCTTTTTGTATGCTGCCTTCAAAAGTTTGGAAAGCTTTCTGTCACCTCTGGCAAAAAGGCCCTCCAATTCGCTTAAATTATTCTCATGATATTGGAATTTAAGCGACTTTTTATTAATCTGCTCCTTGAAGGCATCACCAAGTAAATGCGCCTTTCTTAAAAATTCATCTGCTGAATTCATTGCAGCCCACTGGAAAGGCGTAAAGGGTTTAGGTATGAAGAAAGATGCAGAAGATGTAACCATTACTCTTATTCCCTTACGATCCTCTTTGGGTACTGTCTCGAAATAATTTGCAGCCACTGCATTTGCAAGCTCAGCTATAGCCTTAACATCCTCGTCTGTTTCTGTAGGAAGACCGAGCATAAAATAAAGTTTAACCTTATTCCAGCCACCCTTAAAAGCCTCAGCTGAACCACGCATAATATCCTCTTCGGTGATTCCTTTGTTTATAACATCCCTGAGTCTCTGAGATCCGGCCTCTGATGCAAATGTAAGAGATCCTTTCTTTACATCCTGTACTCTGCTCATTATATCGAGAGCAAAGGAATCTATTCTAAGTGATGGCAGGGAAATATTGATATACTTATCCCTGTAATTATCAATAAGCCAGAGAACAAGTTCACCAAGATGACTGTAATCCGAAGATGAAAGTGAACTTAGGGTTATCTCATCCTGTCCGGTTGAATCAAGTATGGCGCGAGCCTTTGCCTTCAAAAAGTCCAGGCTTCTTTCTCTGACCGGTCTGTAAATCTGACCTGCCTGACAAAATCGGCAGCCCCTGATACAGCCACGCATTATCTCAAGCACAGCTCTGTCCTGCGTAACTCTAATAAAAGGTACCAAAGGCTTCTCCGGATATGACACCTCGTCAAGATTCATTACTATCTGTTTCTCGATTACTTCAGGTACCCCATCTATCGTCGGCTTAAACGAAGCAATTGTACCATCCTCGTTGTATTCAGCCTCATAAAACCGGGGTACATAAATACCCGGTATATTAGCAGCCTTTTTAAGAAACTCTTTTCTGCTCATACCGGCCTTTTTGCACTCTTTATAAAGATCAAAAAGAGGATCATAAGATATTTCACCCTCACCTATATAGAAAATGTCAAAAAATTCTGCTATCGGCTCCGGATTATAAGTGCAGGGACCTCCGCCTATAACAATAGGATCCTCTTCTGTTCTCTCAGAGGCAGTTAAAGCTATTCCTGATAAATCCAATATCTGCAGGATATTTGTATAGCACATCTCATACTGCAATGTTATTCCAAGGAAATCAAAGTCTTTTATCCTGTCCTGTGATTCAAGCGCAAAAAGCGGGATATGACGTTCACGCATAAGTTTATCCAGGTCAAGCCATGGCGAATAAACTCTTTCACACCAAACGTCCTCCCGCTTATTAAACATGTCATATAGGATCTGTATCCCCAAATGGGACATTCCTATTTCATAGACATCCGGAAAACACATGGCAAAACGGATATCTACCTTTTCTTTTTCCTTAAAAACTGCATTGATCTCGTTTCCTATATAACGTTCCGGCTTTTCGATCTCAAGCAGATATTCATCCTTTAATGCTGTTTTTTTCATACGCTTAATTTCTCTTACTCATTCTTTTCTAAAACCATGAAAACACTTTTCAATATAAAAATATATTTATATTGAAAAGTGTTTTCGTATTTACTTACTTTAACGGTGTGCGACTTCTCTGGCAACATCTTCCCATGTAACGCCTTTTTCGCTCATGAGGATCATTGCATTATAGAGCCAGTCAGCCATACTGTACTTTATTTCCTCAGGATCAGGATTCTTGGCTGCAACAATTATTTCGGTACATTCCTCACCAAGTTTTTTAAGAAGTTTATCAATTCCCTTGTCAAACATATAGTTTGTATAGGAATCACTTCCCGGTGCCTCACTTGATTCACAGATTTTTCTATAAACCTGATTGAAAACTTCCATTGGATTTGATTTATCAAAATCCTTAGAAAGCATTTCATTAAAGAAGCATGATCTTGAACCTGTATGACATGCGGCTCCGACCTGATATACCTTAGCCAGGATCGTATCAGTGTCACAGTCAGCTGTGAGACTCTTGACATACTGATAATGTCCTGATGTATCGCCCTTTACCCAAAGTTCATTGCGGCTTCTGCTCCAATATGTCATTATACCGCTTTGTACTGTAGCATCATACGCCTTCTCGTTCATATATGCAAGCATAAGGACTTCATTATTTTTATAATCCTGTACGATTACCGGTACCATACCATCTGAATTAAGCTTAAAATCGCTCCAGCTTAACTTGCTTTCAAAAGAATTTACCGAAACTCCGAGACCCTTGCACTGTCTCTTAAAATTCATAAATTCCTTATAATTGCAGTTCAATTCTCCGCCGGAAATTCCTGTTATATCATAACTCCTGAGAACCGCTGCTGCATCATGAAAGCTTTTATTGCTGAAAACAGGTACAAGCCCCATATTAATAGGATTTACATTTTTTGTGCAATTCTTTGTAACCCATTCTGTACAACGTTCCAGGTCAAAACTTCCTATAAGAATGATCTCACTGACATAATTTTTGATCTGTATGGTTCCTGCTTCAAGCTGCCCGACATTATCAACGGCAATTGCAATATGCTCTCGTCCAAAACGTCTTCCCGCATCTTCTGTAAGATTGGTATCCACTCTTCTTGTAAAATTAAGACAGGCCTTGTAACATCCCGCATATATCATTCTCTTTATATCTTCGAGACGTCCTACGTTTCCGGAACCGATAACCGGAATATCCACATTTCTGCATATATTCCTTATCACGCCTATATTTATGGCATGACCATGAGAATCCTCTGCTAAATCGAAAACTATGATACTGTCAGCACCATAATTTGCATAATTAAGTGCCAGCTGAACAGGATCATCAGTAACTCTTTCATCCTTATCCGGCCAGGAAACAGCCTCTCCGTTTTTCAGGAATATGCTTGGCACGATCTGTTTGTAATCCATAAATAAACTGTCCTTCTTTCTTACAAACTTCCTTTCGTTGAAAGGACATCTGTAATTCTTTCGTCAAAAGAAACGGCCATATCAAGGGACTTGGCAAATGACTTAAACGCAGCCTCCGCTATGTGATGGTCATTTTCTCCTGCAAGCTTCTGTATGTGTATGTTCATCATTGCACTGTATGAAAGCGCGTAAAAAAATTCATTGAAGAGGTCAGAATCCATAGTTCCGCACTTTTCGTTCTTAAAATCAACCTTGAAATCAAGATATGGTCTTCCGGAAAGGTCTACTGCTGAAAGCACAAGCGCATCATCCATAGGAAGTATAAAATGTCCGAAACGCTTAATGCCCTTCTTATCACCGACTGCTTCGGCAATTGCAGAACCCAGAACAATTCCGCAGTCCTCAACAGTATGGTGACAGTCTACTTCTATGTCGCCCTTACATTTTAATTCAAGATCAAAAAAACCATGACGTGCAAATCCTTCAAGCATATGGTCAAAAAAAGCTACGCCTGTATCAATGTCAGATTTTCCGCTTCCATCTAAATCTAATTTTACACTAATATCCGTTTCTCGGGTAGTCCTTTGCTTAAATACATTTCTGTTCATTACTCAAACCTCACAGCTATTGAGTTCGCATGGGCTGTAAGTCCCTCAGCCTTTGCAAAAGCTTCTATGTCCTTATGTACTTTTTCCAATGCTTCCTTTGAATAAGAAATCACAGAGGATTTCTTTATAAAATCATCCACTGAAAGCGGTGAGAAGAATTTTGCAGTACCATTTGTCGGAAGCACATGATTAGGACCGGCAAAATAATCTCCAAGCGGTTCTGACGAATAGCTGCCAAGGAAAATTGCTCCTGCATTTTTAACCTTTGTCATTGTTTCCCATGGATTGGATGTTACAATTTCCAAATGTTCAGATGCAATCTCATTTACAACATCTATTGCTTCATCCATCGAAGCAGCAACAAGAGCATAGCCATAATTTTCTAATGATTTTTCAATGATCTGACTTCTGCTTAATTTTTTCAGGTATCCATCTATCTCATCTGATACTTCTTTCGCAAGTTTTTCTGAATTTGTCACAAGTATCGAGGATGCCATCTCATCATGTTCTGCCTGGCTTAAAAGATCAGCAGCCACAAAATGAGCATTTGCTGTTTCATCAGCAAGAACCATTATCTCAGAAGGGCCTGCTATCGAATCTATGCTTACGTGACCATAAACCTCTCTTTTTGCCAAAGCAACAAAAATGTTTCCGGGACCAACAATCTTATCAGCCTTTGCAATACTCTCTGTTCCAAATGCAAGTGCTGCTATTGCCTGAGCTCC
>JAIKZC010000020.1 GCA_024682575.1 Lachnospiraceae bacterium
GATGCAGCTCAGGGAATAGAGGCACAGACACTTGCAAATGTATATCTGGCACTTGATCATGATCTTGATGTATTTCCGGTGCTCAATAAGATAGACCTCCCTTCGGCTGAGCCGGACAGGGTGGCTGCCGAGATAGAGGATGTAATAGGTCTTGACTGTGAAGATGCACCAAGGATATCTGCAAAGCAGGGCGTAGGCATAGACGAAGTGCTCGAGGCTCTGGTAGAGAAGATACCGGCTCCTACGGGAGACAGCAGTGCACCGCTTAAATGCCTTATCTTTGACTCACTTTACGATTCCTACAGAGGCGTTATAGTTTTCGTAAGAGTCATGGACGGTACAGTTAAAAAGGGAACACCTATCAAATTCATGGCTACCGGCAGAACCGATGAGGTCGTGGAGGTAGGTTATTTCGGAGCAGGAAAATTCATTCCCTGTGATGAGCTCACAGCAGGAATGGTAGGTTATATAACTGCAAGTATCAAAGACCTTAAAGAAACCAGAGTCGGTGATACAGTCACAAACAGCGAAAATCCCTGTGCAGAGGCACTTCCTGGATATCGTAAGGTAAACCCGATGGTATATTGCGGAATCTATCCGCAGGATACGGCTAAATATCCGGATCTAAGGGATGCTCTCGAAAAACTTCAGCTCAATGATGCTTCATTAAGCTTTGAGCCCGAAACTTCGGCGGCTCTCGGATTTGGATTCAGATGCGGATTTCTGGGACTTCTGCATTTAGATATAATTACAGAAAGACTCGAAAGAGAATATGGTCTTGAACTTGTAACTACCGCACCTGGCGTTGTTTACAAGGTGTATAAGACGGATGGAACGGAATTTGATCTTACAAATCCTGCGAACCTTCCGGATCCTTCGGAAATAGAGCACATGGAAGAGCCTATGGTTTCAGCGGAGATCATGGTTTCTACGGATTATCTCGGAGCCATTATCGGTCTTTGCCAGGAACGACGCGGAATCCAGACAGGCATGGATTATATTGAGACGACCAGAGTAATGCTCAAATATGACCTGCCGTTAAATGAGATAATATATGACTTCTTTGATGCGCTTAAGAGCCGTTCGAGAGGTTATGCTTCATTTGATTATGAGCTTAAGGGATATGAGAAGTCAGATCTCGTAAAGCTTGATATACTTATAAACAAAGAGTATGTTGATGCGCTTTCATTCATCGTATTCAAGGACAGTGCTTATGAACGCGGCAAGAAAATGTGTGAGAAACTTAAGGG
Source organism: Lachnospiraceae bacterium (assembly GCA_024682575.1). GTDB lineage: Bacteria > Bacillota > Clostridia > Lachnospirales > Lachnospiraceae > NK4A144. Next base: position 1,251 of record JAIKZC010000020.1, read on the forward strand.
TGAGATACCGAGACATATGTTTGAGGTTCCCATACAGGCTGCGGTCAACGGCAAAGTCATAGCAAGGGAGACAGTAAGGGCTTACCGTAAGGATGTTCTTGCAAAGTGCTATGGCGGAGATATTTCAAGAAAGAAAAAGCTACTCGAAAAACAGAAGGAAGGAAAAAAGAAGATGCGTCAGATAGGTTCCGTCGAGGTACCTAAATCGGCCTTCTTAAGTGTTCTTAAACTGGATGAACAGTAAAGAATTGAGGCCTTTGGCCATATACGTCCATATCCCGTTCTGTGAGCAGAAGTGCAAATATTGCGATTTTCTTTCGGCACAGGCCACAGACGAGAAAAAATATAAATATGTGAACGCTCTTCTGCATGAGATAATGCACACTGACGGTTCTCATCACATCGTTACCTCTGTCTTTATAGGCGGAGGTACGCCGTCGTGTGTGCAGTCTTTTTACATTGTCAAGATTATGAGTGCTCTCAGGCGCCGTTTCAAATTTGCGGATGATGTTGAGATCACTATGGAAGTCAATCCCGGGACCGTGCGGAAGTCATCACTTGCAGACTATAAACTGGCGGGGGTGAATCGCCTGAGTATAGGTCTGCAGTCTACTTTTGATGATGAGTTGAGAAAACTCGGGCGAATTCATGATTACAAAATCTTCTTAAATACTTATGGGATAGTCAGGGCAGCGGGGTTTGATAATGTCAATATCGACTTAATGTCGTCACTTCCTAAACAAACTGTCGAGAAGATGCAGATAAGCCTTGAAAGAGTTGTGGGTCTGCATCCGGAGCACATTTCGGTTTATTCACTTATAGTTGAAGAGGGAACACCTTTTGCCAAGATGGAGGCAGAGGGAAAATTAGAGCTTCCCGATGAAAATACAGAAATTGAAATAGATGAAATGACCAGGAAATATCTTTCTGATCATGGTTATATGAGATATGAGATCTCAAATTTTTCGAAGCCCGGTTTCGAATGCAGGCATAACCTTGTCTACTGGAACAGGGGAGAGTATATGGGATTCGGTATCGGAGCGGCATCGTTAATGGGACACACTCGTTTTTCCAATACGAGAAATATCAAACAGTATATTGCTTCCAATGGAATGGCCGGTGTTAAAACCCAGATACTTTCAGAAAAAGATGAAATGGAAGAATTCATGTTTTTAGGCTTAAGAAAAGTTGAAGGTGTAAGTGAGGTTGATTTCAAAAACTATTTCGGTCAGGAAATGAAAGATGTATATGGAAAAATACTTGAGAAGCAGCAGGCTGAGGGAATGATAGAACATCTCAAGGACAGATGGGCATTTTCTGAAAAAGGAATGGACGTTTCGAATACACTTATGGCAGAGTATTTGTTTTAGTACACGCATATCATTGAGTAAGTGTTAAAAAATTGTTACAATAAGACATAATGGTTTTTCATTGAGGATTATGTCTATGGACGTGCAATATGAGGAGATGGAAGCAGTGAGTCGCTTTATTAGAGAAATAGAAAGATACGAAGAGGCAAATGAGATAAGTGGAACCTATGTCTTCGAATATGATTCTTTTGAGCAGGGTTACAGTATCTGTGCGTCTTTTGAATATATGTTTCCGCTTAGCGACGAAATGCTTGTGGATCAGATGTCACTTCTGCTGAGCCTGCCCGTGATCCAGCAGGACAGGGAACGCTTTGACGATTTTGTAAAAGAACTTAACAGGGATGGCGGACGTAAGAGGGTTTTGCTGAAGCTTAAATGTGTAGATGATAAGATCAGATGGTTTAAGATAACAGCAGAGCAGCTTAATGGCCTCAACAATCAGATGGTGCGTCTTATTGTTATTTTACAGGACGTAAATTCTGAAATGCTTGCAAAAAGGGAGCTTGAGTACAGATCTACCTACGATAGTCTTACACAGCTTTATAATCAGGAAACCTTCTATGAAAAAGTAGTCGAGACTTTTCTTTCCGAGGACGATGAATATGCTCTTATATGCATGGGAATCGATAATTACGGAGTTATAAATGACCGCTTCGGACCCGATACGGGAAAGAGATGCGTTAAATATCTTTCAAAATGTATAAAAAATCACCTTTGCTGGGGCGAATTGGGATGCCGCTTTTCTGACGAAGGCTTTATGGTCTTAAGAAAATATAAAACGGATGATGAACTTATAGAGTTTACCAGAAAGCTTACGGATGATTTTGATCCGGAGGAAGCCAAGAAATGCGGAGTGAGCCTTGAATTCGGTATATACAAGATTTTGAATAAGGATGTTCCGGTTCAGCTATTAGCAGACAGAAGCCAGCTTGCCAAGAAATGTGTCAAGGGCAACAGGGATGTCAATTATTGCTTTTATAATGATAAGATCAGGATTCAGAGACAGCGTTATTCAGAGATGGAAAGCGAAATGGAAGATGCGCTGAAAAATCGTGAGTTCCTGATGTATCTTCAGCCGAAGATAAGCCTTGTTACCGGAAAGATCTATGGAGCAGAAGCACTTGTAAGATGGAATCATAAGGGTGAGTTTCGCATGCCGAATGATTTTCTTCCGATATTTGAAGAAAACGGCTTTATAAAGCGCCTTGATGAATATATGTGGAATGAAGCGGCAGCTTATATTTCAAAAATACAGGAGATGGGTTATGACATACCTGTTTCCGTCAATATTTCGAGATATCACATTACAAATACAAATCTCGAAAAGACCTTGAATGAGATCACGGCAAGACATGGTATTGAGAATAAATATCTGGAACTTGAGATAACAGAGACCTTATTCATTAAGAATATAGATAAGCTCTACAAAAAAATGTCAGAACTTAAGAATGAGGGCTTCGTCATAGAAATGGATGATTTCGGATCCGGATATTCATCGCTCAATATGCTTAGGGAAGCACCTGTTGACGTGGTTAAGATAGACAAATATTTCATGGATGAACTTCTCATGACAAGAAAAGGTGAGATAGTTGTTGAAAATATCGTAAGAATGCTTAAACAGCTTGGAATTCTTGTGATAGCTGAAGGTGTTGAGAAGAAGGATCAGGTTGATTTCCTGAAGAGTGTCCGCTGCGATGTTGTACAGGGATTTTATTATTCGAAACCAATTCCTGCGGATGATTTTACGGAAATGCTTAAAAATGGGAGAGTAGATTAAGCGTATCTAGGGGGAGGCGCTCATGCTGGACATTTATGAATTGCTTCGGCAGGCATCGGAGGCAGATGCATCTGATGTACATATAAGCGTAGGTGTATCACCGCGTTTCAGAGTGCACGGAGAGATCGTTACGACAAATTTTCATAAAATGACGCCATCAGATACACTGGAAATATTATTGAATCTCATGTCTCCGGATCAGAGAGAACGTTTTGAGACAGATGGTGAGATCGATCTTTCGGTATCTATACCTTCTGCCGGAAGATATAGAGTAAATGCCTATAAGCAGAGGGGCAGCATAACTATAGCCCTGAGACTTGTGGATATGAAGATACCGGATTCATCGGTTCTGAAAATACCTGAAAATGTTATGGCGCTCTGTGATGCGAACAGAGGACTTATAATGATAACCGGGCCTGCCGGATCAGGTAAGTCAACTGTGATCGCTTCTATGGTCGAGAGGATAAATACGACCAGAGCATGCAATATCATAACGATAGAGGATCCTATAGAATATCTGCATTCCCATAATATGGCAACAGTCAATCAGAGAGAAATAGGACTCGATGCAAAGGATTATATAACAGCTTTGAATTCTGCGTTAAGGCAGGATCCGGATGTCCTCGAGCTTAAAGGTCCTGAAAATGAAGAGGAAGCTTCAAAGATTTTCATGGCTGCGGAGACAGGAAGACTCGTCTTTTCGTCAATGTATACCATGAGCGCCACTGAGACTGTAATGGGACTTTTAGATCTTTATCCAAACGAGAGAAGATCGCAGGCCAGAAATAAGCTTGCGAATTCGCTTAAAGCTACCGTTGCGCGGCAGCTCCTGATAGGAACGGACGGAGGCAGAATTCCAGCCTACGAGATCATGATAGTAGACAATAAGATCCGCCAGATCATAAGAAACGGTGACCTCGATGAGCTTGGCGGGTATATTGCAAGCCATAAGGACGAGAATATAATCACTATGGATGATTCTCTCTTTAAGCTTTATTCGGAAGGAAAGATCAGCGGAAAGACCGCTGTCCAGTCGGCAAATGATCAGGAAAAGATGAAAGAAAAAGTTGAATTATAGACATCAAAAACCCGCATCGTTGCGGGTTTTTTGTGCCTTTGCTGTTACGCCGCTCGCCTCGTAGGAACTTTGATGCAAACGGCGCAACAGGCGAAAGTCTAAACAACTATAGGATTTTGATATAGTTGTTTTTGCCGACTTCGGTGGCGACTCCTTTTAATTCGAGCTGGAGGAGTACCGAGATTAAGTCGGGAAGCGAGAGATCCGACATGTTGGAGAGTTCCTCGAGACTTCTTGGATAAAGATCGAGAACCTTATAAACCCTGGCTTCTTTTTTGCTGAGGGGAACCTTCGAGCTGATCTTAAACTCGCTTTCTTCAGTGTCGAAAATACCCATAGCGCCAAGGATACTTGAGGGGGCAAGAGCTATTCCGGCTCCGTCCTCGATAAGCTTTAGGCAGCCGGAGCTCAGTGGGTCACTGATCCTGCCCGGAATGGCATATACATCTTTGCCCTGTTCTATGGCACGCTTTACTGTTATTGAAGTGCCTGATTTAATTTTTGACTCCACAACGAGGATCACATCTGACAGAGCCGAGATGATCCTGTTTCTTAATGGAAAATTTCTGGCGATAGCCTGAGTGGAAGGGGGATACTCTGAAATGAGTCCGCCCTTTTCAACTATTCTTTCGAATAAATCCTTGTTCTGCTTCGGATATATGACATCTATACCGCTTCCGAGGACACCGAAGCTTGAATGCCCGGCTTCAACTGCGGCTTTCTGGGCGATGCCGTCAATGCCGCGAGCCATCCCGCTTATTATCTGAACACCGGCATCAGAAAGCGATTCCGCGAAGTATCTGGCCATTGAGGCTCCGTAGGCAGAACAGTCCCTTGCACCTATGATGGCAACAGAGGGTTTATCCGGGGCGGGTAGAGCGCCCTTAACGTATATCCCGTCAGGAGCATTTGGTATAAACCTTAATTTATCGGGGAATTCGTCGTCAAATGCCGTCAGATATCTTATCTCGTTTTCTTCATAGTTCTGCATTCCAGTATCTCCTGTCAAGTCCTTTATAGATAATTGCTTCGCTCAGGTGCTTAGTGTTGATATTATCCGAGTGATCCAGATCAGCTATGGTACGCGCTGTCTTAAGTACACGGTGGAAGGATCTTGCAGAAAATCCTGTCTTATTAAAGGCATTCTGGATAAGCTTCTCCTCTTTGAGCCCTATTTTGCAGTATTTCTTTATATCCCGGATTCCGATATCTGAATTAAAGTGCAGACCGCTGCCTTCAAAGCGTTTTCTCTGGATCTCGGCTGCATCAGATATTCTTTCCCTTATTTTTTCGGAAGATTCAGCTTCCTCGTGTTCGCCCATGAGTTCCCGAAAATCAACCTCGGCAGATTCCACGCAGATGTCGATCCTGTCGAGAAGAGGACCGCTTATCTTAGAAAGATATTTTTTTATTTGAATAGCGCTGCAGCTGCATTTTTTTCGATCTGGATAATATCCGCATTTGCAGGGATTCATTGCAGCGATAAGGAGAAAGTCTGTGGGGAATATACATGAACCTGCTGTTCTTTGAACCCTTATGGTCTTGTCCTCTATGGGCTGTCTTAGGATTTCTAAAGATGAGCTGTTAAATTCGGGAAATTCGTCTAAGAAAAGGACACCTCTGTGCGCCAGACTTACTGCTCCGGGCTTTGGAATCTTTCCTCCGCCTGCAAGTGCCTGAGGAGAAATGGTGTGATGAGGGCTTACAAAAGGCCTTTCACTGATGATGCCTTCTTTACCTAAAAGACCTGCGATGCTGTAGATTTTTGAAATCTCAAGACATTCGTCAACAGACAGGGGCGGAAGAATAGAGGGGATGCATTTTGCCATCATTGATTTACCGCTGCCGGGAGGTCCGATAAGGAGAATATTGTGCATTCCTGCTACGGCAACTTCCAAACCTCTACGACATAAAGCCTGTCCGTGGACATCACGGAAATCTGCCGTGGAATTATTTTTCTTTTTAAGTGCATCCCGGAGAGAAAAAAATGTCGGTTCGATCTTTATATCTCCATTTAAATAGGATATGGTCTCTACGAGACTTGTTACGCCTATGATGTCTATTCCCTCAACCGATCCGCCTTCTGCTGCATTATCGGCAGGAACGATAAATCTGCTGCAGCCGTTTTTCTTAGCTTCAAGAACCATGGGAAGCACGCCGTTAATAGCCTTGACATCACCGGAAAGACTAAGTTCTCCGGCTACCGCCGTGTTTTTCAAAGCTTCTTCATCCACTATTCCCATCGAAGTCAGAAGGGAGAGGGCAACTGCAAGATCATAGGATGATCCGCTTTTTCTGACATCTGCAGGTGAAAGATTGACAGTTATCCGCTTTGGCGGAAGAATATAGGAACTGTTTTTCATTGCAGTTTTTATGCGCTCACGGGACTCCTTTACCTCACTTCCGAGAAAACCTACCATTTCAAAAACGGGCAGTCCTCCTGAGGAGATATCGGCCTCGGCTGAGACCATGATAGCGTCCATGCCGTAGAGCGCAACAGTTTTAATGCTGCTGAACATAAAACCTCCATAATAATAATATTTCTTAAATTGAATTGGGATTTTATTAAGATATGTAAAAAAATGAACGTTTTATAGGATACATTGAAATTATTTTCCTGTCAATAGACAGATAAAACTTGCAAAGTCAAACAAAATGTTGTAAAGTTGTTTCGATTTGTATCTTTTTTTGCTTTATTCAAACAAAGGGTAAAGAAAAAATAAGAACAGATTTCTTTGAGCCAATAAATGGTAAAACGCGGTAAGCGTAATTTAAGGATGTGTGTGAATGGCAAAAAATCTTGTTATCGTCGAGTCACCGGCTAAGGTGAAGACAATAAAAAAATTTTTAGGAAAAAATTATTCGGTAGTTGCTTCAATGGGTCATGTCAGAGACCTTCCCAAAAGCCAGATGGGAATTGACATAGATAATGACTTCGAGCCCAAGTATATAACGATCAGGGGCAAGGGAGAGCTTTTATCAGAGCTTAGGAAAGAAGCAAAAAAGGCAGATACGATTTATCTCGCAACTGACCCGGACCGTGAGGGAGAGGCCATTTCATGGCATTTGCGTACGGCATTAAAGCTTGATGGCGTAGATTCAAAGAAAAAAGTCGAAAGAATTACTTTCAATGAAATAACAAAGACAGCTGTTAAGAATTCACTTAAGAGCCCCAGAGATATAGATATGAATCTCGTTGATGCCCAGCAGGCAAGACGAGTGCTCGACAGAATGGTGGGTTACAGTATTTCACCTCTGCTCTGGGCAAAGGTAAAGAGAGGTCTTTCGGCAGGAAGAGTTCAGTCTGTTGCATTGAGGATCATATGCGAGAGAGAAAATGAGATCAATGCTTTTATCCCTGAAGAATACTGGACAATAGAAGGAAAATTTGCCGTTAAGGGTGAAAAGAAGCCTCTGGAGGCAAAGTTCCATGGAAGCCTGAAAGAGAAGCTCGCGATAAAGACAAAAGATGAAGCTGATGCGATAATCAAATATTGCAAAAAAGCTTCCTATAAAGTAGCAGATGTTAAGAATGGTGAAAGAGTCCGTAAGGCTCCGCTGCCATTTACAACAAGTACACTGCAGCAGGAGGCATCTTCTGTATTGAATTTCTCTACTCAGAAAACAATGAGGATCGCCCAGCAGTTATATGAAGGAATAGATGTCGGAAGCGGTACAGTCGGACTTATTTCTTATCTTCGTACGGATTCGACACGTATATCTGAAGATGCAAAGGAAATGGCTGCCGATTATATCGAGAAAAATTATGGTAAGGAATATCTTGCCGAGCCCAACAGAAAGAAATCCGATGCAAAAAAAATCCAGGATGCTCACGAAGCAATCCGCCCTACAGATTTAGACAGGAGCCCTACAGAGATAAAGGACAGCCTTTCAAGAGACCAGTTCAGGCTCTATCAGCTCATCTGGAAGAGATTTATAGCAAGCCAGATGGCACCTGCGCGCTATGCTACCAGAAATGTTAAGATCCAGGCAGGAGACAAATATATCTTCACTGCTTCGGCTTCAAAAATTAAGTTTGCCGGATTCATGAATGTTTATACTGAGAGCGGTGAAGAAAAGAGCAGCGGAAATGTAATTTCCGGAGAAATATCAGCAGACAGTGAGATTTCCTGCAATGAGATCGAAGGCAAGCAGCATTTTACAAATCCGAGTCCGCATTATACAGAGGCTTCACTTGTTAAGGCACTCGAGGAACTTGGAATAGGAAGACCAAGTACTTATGCTCCTACAATAACAACGCTCCTTGCGAGAAGATATATTACCAAAGAGCAGAAAAATATATACGTTACCGAGATCGGAACTGCAGTTGATAAAATTTTAGAAGAAGCATTCCCCGGTATTGTAGACGTGAATTTTACCGCAAATTTCGAGACTTTGCTTGACGGAGTAGAGGCCGGTAAGGTAAAATGGAAAACTATTATAGAAAATTTTTATCCTGATCTTGAAAAAGCTGTAGATAAGGCTGAAAAAGAGATAGAAGAAGTTGAGATCCGCGACGAGGTAACAGATGTTATCTGTGAAGAATGCGGAAGAAACATGGTTGTCAAATACGGTCCTCATGGTAAGTTCTTAGGCTGCCCGGGATTCCCGGAATGCAGAAATACCAAGCCGTATTTTGAAAAGATAGGCGTTAAATGTCCTAAGTGCGGTAATGAGATTGTCATGAGAATGACAAATAAAGGTCGCCGTTTTTATGGATGTCTTGGTTATCCGGAATGTGATTTCACAAGCTGGCCGAGACCGTCTAAGAAAAAATGCCCTGACTGTGGCGGGTTAATGGTAGAAAAAGGTAAGAAACTCGTTTGTATCAACGATGAGTGTAAAAAGGTTATTGACAGAGAAGAGGAAGAAGATTGAGCAGCGTAGAATTACTTGATAAGACAAGAAAGATTAACAGATTATTGCACGATAACAAAAAGACCAAGGTTGTCTTTAATGATATTTGTGAGTGCATGGGTAAACTCATTGATTCATGTTCTTTTGTACTTTCAAGAAAAGGTAAGATGCTTGGAAGCTTTAATGATAAAGTCGCAGAGGACATACTTCCTTTCAATGATGAAGTGGGAGAATTTATAAGACCTGAGATAAATTCCAGACTTTTAGAGGTTCTTTCGACCCAGGAAAATGTAAATACCGAAACACTTGGACTTAAGATGCCCGGAGAAGATAAATGGTATATGATGGTAGCTCCTATATATATCGCCGGTGAAAGACTTGGAACCCTGGTAGTCTGCAGAAATACCGATAATTACTCCATAGATGATATTATTGTAACAGAGTATACTACAACAGTTGTAGGACTTGAGATAATGCGTTCTGAGAGCGAAGAGCATGCAGAAGAGGACAGAAGAGTCAGAAATATCCGCTCTGCAATATCATCTCTTTCAAGCTCCGAGTCAAAGGCTATGAAACAGGTACTGAGCGAGCTTGATTCCAATGAGGGAATCATTGTGGCTTCAAGGATCGCAGACGAAGTGGGAATTACACGTTCAGTTATCGTTAATGGTCTCAGAAAGCTTGAGAGTGCCGGTATCATAGAGTGCCATTCATCAGGTATGAGAGGAACCTTTATAAAGATCCTCAATGATGATATTCAGACAGAGATTTATTCATAAATCCTGTTTTTAGTACAGGTTAAAGACTGACACCCGGTCTGAATAATGAAAGACAATTATTAAAATTTTATAAATAATATCTAAAAGACTTGTGATATCTTTTTCTTTTGCCGAAATTCTATCTAGGCATAAGAAAAAGTTATCACTTTTTTTATTTGAAAAGAATTTAACTGGATATCAGTATGAAGACTTGTAAATGTTTAAAATTATAAGCAAAGTAATTGTATAAAACACAGTACCCACGCGGTTTTTCGGCTTCTTCAGATTGACTTTTAGTTTAAATTCTTTATAATAGTAATTGTACATTTATCACAAAGCAATGACCGTATTGTATTAAAATTACAACAATTTTGAACAAAACATGGTCGGGCTTAGGTTAAAGCGCTTATAAGGGGGAGCTTTATGATAAATACGGATATCTACAACTATATAAACGTGCTGGATAAGGCAGCAGATGCATCAGCTTTGAGAAACAAGGCCATAGCAAATAATATCGCAAATGTCGATACACCGCTTTATAAAAGACAGGATGTATCTTTTGCGAATGAATTTGAGCGGGCTTTAAGGCATTCACGTTTCAAGAGTCTTGATGACAAGATTGACAACCTCAACATTGACCATCTTCACGGTCGGGTATATACCGATGCGATAGGTTATTCCTACAGACTCGATGGAAATAACGTCGATATCGATACCGAGAACGCAGAGATGGCAAAGAACCAGCTTACATATTCAGGTATTACCCAGAGTATGACGGCAGAATTCCAGAATATCTTATCTGTATGTAAGTAAGCGGAGGATTAGATTATGGCAGTATTTGACAGTTTCGGCATAAATGCATCAGGTTTGACAGCTGAAAGATACCGTATGGATATCATTTCCCAAAATGTGGCAAATGCGAATACAACTCGTACGGATGACGGCGAACCATATACCAGGAAGGTTGTTACCTTCAGGGAAAAAAATGATCCGCATGCATCCTTCAGCGCATATCTGGCTTCAAATCAGAGTAAGTACAACAGAACAGGAATGCTTGGAGTAAAGGTTGGTGGTGTCTACGAGGATGCCCACACCGATTACAAAATGGTATATGATCCGTCACATCCCGATGCGGATGAAAACGGTTATGTGACATATCCGAATGTAAATATTATTTCGGAGATGACAAATCTTATAGATGCTAGCAGGGCTTATGAGGCAAATGCAACGGCATTTAACTCAAGCAAAGCGATAGTTCAGACAGGATTGAATGTCGGAAAGACATGATCCTGAATAATATGGGGTGATGGTTAAGGACAGGGAAGTCCATTTGATCTCATGGAGGAGAGTAGTTTTTGTTTTATTTTTGGGGGACGATAGGTTATGGATATTGGAAAGCTTTATAACGTTTCTTCACCGATAATCGGTCAGGCGGAACTTGACGCCCGGAAGGCTGAGGGGATTTCCGACGGAAAGTTCGCATCAATTCTTGATGCTGCAAAACAGCAGTTAGACGAAACAAACTCATATCTAAACACTCAGGAAGAAGAAGAGGTCAAGTTTGCACTTGGTCTTACCGACAATGCGCATGATCTTGCGATAGCTCAGGCAAAGGCAAAAGCTTCTCTTCAATATACAGTTGCGCTTCGCGACAAATTTCTTGAAGCATATAAAGAGATAATTCAGATTCAGATGTAATTAATACAGCTGTGGATTGGAAGTGTGTACCAGATGTCATATACATTTGGGGAAATAGGGGTGAGTATAAATGCAGGAGCGCATCAGGGGATTACTTAAAAGACTGAAAGAATGGTGGAACAAATTTACCGCAAAGCAGAAGACTGTGATAATTTCTGTAGCGGCAGCGGTAGTTGTTGCCATAACAATATTTATATGGGCTATATCTGCGCCGCAGTATACGACGCTGGTTTCGAGTGAGACCACAAAGGAAACTTCTCAGATCAAGGAAATCCTTGATGAAGAGAGTATAGACTATAAGGTATCGGATGACGGACTCACGATCCAGGTAAATAAAAAGCAGCTGTCTCAGGCGAGGATAATTCTTGGAGCAAATGACATACCGGCAGCAAGCTATGATATTTCAAACGTCTTCAGCGGAGGCTTTTCATCAACTGAGGCAGATAAAGACAAAAAATACAAGCTTTATCTTGAAAACAATATCAGTTCAGATCTTGAGACACAGGAAAATATTGATAAGGCAACAGTTAAATTAAGCATTCCCGATCAGGACGGAACACTTCTTTCTGAAGATAAGGAATCCTATGCGAGCGTTATGCTCACACTTGGAAATCCTGATGAGATGAATGATGATATAGCAGCTACCTTAGCACGTTTTGTAGCTACTGCTATAGGAAATGATACAACATCAAATATCGTCATAATGGATTCTAACGGAAATATGCTTTTTGCAGGAGAAGATGACGGATCATCTTCAGGAAGTGCATCTAACAGACTTTCCTATAAGACCAAATATGACAATATCGTAAAAAACGAGATCCGTCAGGCACTTGTTGGAGCAAAGATATACGATAACGTAGAAGTAGTTCCGAATCTTGCACTTGACTGGTCAGATACAGACAGCACAAGTCACACTTATACTCCGGCAGATGGTCAGAGCCAGGGCGTTCTCTCACATGAGGATTCCTACTCACAGACAGCAGAGAACAGCAGCGGAGAAGTTCCGGGAACTGATACAAACGGTGATAACACTTACGTATATCAGGATAATGGAACATCTACCACAACAACTGATGAGGCTTCGAAGGATTATCTCCCTAACGAGACCATTACAACAACGAAAACAGCCGGCGGTGCTGTAAATTATGATAATTCATCCATAGGAATAACAGCCATAAAGTATGTTATCTACAACGAAGATGATATGAAGGCACAGGGTCTTCTGGATGGAACCACATTTGATGAATTTAAGGCTCAGAATTCTGAGAGAGTAAAGATAGAAGTTGATGAGGATGTAAGCGCTGTAGTTTCTAAGGCAACAGGCATAGCAGAGGCAAATATTCAGATAGTAGCCTATAACGAGCCTGTATTTGTAGAAAGCGATAATGCGGGGATCACCTGGCAGACTATCCTGATGATAGGCCTCATCGTTTTAATCCTTGCATTGCTTGCATTTGTAGTTATCCGTTCCATGCGCTCCGACAAGAAAGTCGAAGAGCAGCCGGATGAAATCGCATTGGATGATCTGCTTATGAGTTCACAGAAGGTACAGCTTGAGGATATAGGTGCAGATGAGCAGAAATCGGACGCACGTTTGTTGATCGAAAAGTTTGTCGACGAGAATCCGGAAGGAGCAGCAAATCTGCTTCGCAACTGGCTCGCCGAGGATTGGGGGTAAGCTGAATGGGTAGTTCCGCAGACTCTTTAAGCGGATTGCAAAAAGCGGCGGTATTGCTTATTTCACTGGGCCCGGAAAAGTCTTCTAAAATCTTCAAGCACCTTAAAGAGGACGAAATTGAAGAGCTCACGCTGGAAATTGCGAATACACGCTCTATAACACCGCAGATAAAAGAGGATGTCATAAACGAATTTTATCAGGTCTGCCTTGCTCAGCAGTATATTGCAGAAGGTGGTATCGGATATGCCAAGGAACTTCTTGAACAGGCACTTGGTTCCGATAAGGCCGTTGATGTAATTTCGCGTCTGACAGCTTCGCTGCAGGTTAAGCCTTTTGAATTCGTTAAAAAGACAGATGCTTCACAGCTTCTTAACTTCATACAGGATGAGCATCCACAGACTATCGCACTCATACTTTCTTATCTTTCGGCTAATCAGGCATCCCAGATCATTGGAGCCCTGCCACCGGATAAACAGGCAGATGTTGCGAGAAGAATTGCAAAGATGGACAGAACAAGTCCGGATATCGTCAAGGAGGTGGAGAAAGCATTGGAAACAAAACTTTCATCTCTTGTCAACCAGGATTACACGATCGTCGGCGGCGTAGACGCTATCGTAGAGATCCTCAATACGGTAGACAGAACGACAGAAAAGCATATCATGGAGACTTTGGAAGTCGACGAACCCGAGCTTGCAGACGAGATCAGAAAGAAGATGTTCGTATTCGAAGATATTCTGCTGCTTGATGACAGAGCGATCCAGAGAGTACTCAGGGATGTTGACAATAATGATCTTGCAATGGCACTTAAGGGTGG
>JAIKZC010000046.1 GCA_024682575.1 Lachnospiraceae bacterium
GTTATCGCCGCTCCGATACCTGCAAGCCTGGGTACTAAAATAACATTTCCAATGATGTTTACGGCTATGGATGCCGCCGATGCTATATTTAAGAGCATATTTTTCTTTACGAATTTTATTCCCTGTACCGTAACCTCAAACATCATGGCGAAGATCGGCATTAAGGTGAGGAAAGGTATTATCTTATCCGCACCTCTGTAACTCTCTCCTAAAAGAAGTACTACAACCCGACGGAATATCATCAGTCCGATAGCTGCAATCACAGATAAAAATCTTATAGTATCAAAGGCATTTCTGAAAAATGCTGTTGAATCCTCTCTGCTCTCCTGTTCATATTTTTTCATGGCTACCGGTGACCAGAAGGCAATAAAAGAGTTCTTAAAGGTCAGAAGGATCACCATGATTTTCATGGCAGCTTCGTATACGCCGATCTCTGAATAATCAGACCACTGTTTAAGGGCTATCATATCACAGGAAGACAAAAGCCATTCCATCAAAAGTACAAGGATAAAAGGCGTACCATATTTTATCAGCTCAGAACGCGGATAAACAGTTTTTCCGTCTTTCTCTGATAGCTTTGGGTCTCTGAGCCTTATTAAATAACGTATGCAGAGATAGAGTGTGGTAAGTCCCCATGATAAAGTCATTGCATAGAGCACCACCCTGAAATCATCTCCCAAAAAGTACCAGGCAGCAAAAATAAAAGCGATATTCAATATTTTCTGCGTTATATTTATATTTGAATATAAAACGCCGTTCTGCTGCATTCTTACATCCAGAAATAAAAAGCGCTCAAATACCGATACCAGCGTGTAGGCTGCGACTAATATGATTATATCCGTACCATTCTTTTCAAAAAGATAATCATTCACTCTCGCGCTGAAAATAAAGTAAAAAACAAGAAGAACGCTGACTATGCCGAGCGAGGGCATCAGGCAGGATCTCATAAGAGCCCTGCGATTCACGTCTTCTTTGTAATAATAGCGTATATAGGCCTGATCCATACCAAGGACTGCGAAGATATAGATGATCGATACTGCCTTTTCAAACATGCCCGTCCGGCCATATTCATCGGTTGACATAATTCTTGTGACAAGGGGTGTCTGGACAAATCCAAGCAAAAGAACAACAAAATTCCCGTAAAAATAGCTTAAAAATCCCCCAAACGCTGATCTTTTATTTTCCGAACTACTCATGAGACCACCTTCCGATAGAGTTCCAGATGTCTTCTAAGATAAGCATCAGATGTATAATTATCTCTGTATCGTTCAAGAAAATACTTTCTGTCAGATTGAAGCAGCTCTCTGTCTTCTGAAAGCCTTTTTACGTAATCCACTGCCTTTGAGAGATTATCTTTACTGTATAGATTCTCTTCTTTGCCTATTACCTCCGGCAGACCGCCGACTTCAGTAGATATTACGCTGCAGGAACGGCTCATTGCCTCAACTGCGGCTT
Organism: Lachnospiraceae bacterium; assembly: GCA_024682575.1. Taxonomy (GTDB): domain Bacteria; phylum Bacillota; class Clostridia; order Lachnospirales; family Lachnospiraceae; genus NK4A144. The sequence continues at coordinate 1,456 of JAIKZC010000046.1, forward strand.
TTCCGAATGACTCAAACTGCGAAGTCATGACAAAAAGATCGATATTATAGTAAAAATCACTCATTTCATCCTGACTGAGTTCTGTAAAATACTTTATCCTGTCTTCGCCGACTATTTCTGCAATTTTATCCCTTAATTCCTTTGCCTGCAGGTCATCGCCCTTCTCAAATAGAGACAATACCAGATGAACCTCAAAATCTATCCCGGCATCATTTAAGGCTTTTACAAGAACCGGTACAAAAGGCCAGTCTTTTTCTATGCAGATCCTTCCTGCAAATCCTATCGCAAAACGTCCATCTTTTTTCTTCTTTTTTTCATCATAGACCGCAAAGCTGTCGCTTATCGTATTTGGAATAGTAAAAAGAGGCCTTACAGAGCTGTTCTCCTCCCAGAGCTTTCTGTTCCTGTCAGTAGTTGTTACCATTGCAGAGGCTTTTTTAAGCACCGGCATCATGAAGAGCTTTGAGCGTGTTCTATATCCGAAATACATTCCCCTGTCGGTATAGATATAAGGGATATCCTTAAACATTCCCTTTATAAAACCGTAGGTTATGAGAGATTCTGACATTTCAATATGTATAAGGTCAGGCTTTTCTTCCCTGATGATCTTTTTAAATGCCGAAATTCTGTATATCAGATTAATTAAGCGATTATCTCCCATTTTATAAGTTCTGATCTTAAAAGAATAATCAGATTTCTTCAGTTTCAAAAGCTCAGGACAGACCACGACCGGTTCATAGCCGCTTTCACTGTCATTTACAAGAGCATCGCAGATACTCTTTGTAGAAAGCTGTGCCCCGCCCGGAAGGTCAATGGGATATTCCATTAAATAAAGGATTTTCTTCATTCTTTAAACCAATTATTATAAATATCTTTGCATTTCGAAAGCGGACCATGCTCATAATTTACCTTTTCACCCTTGAGCATAGCTTCCGAAAGCTCTACTATACGTTCTGCTGCAACACGGGGATTCCAGTATTTCTGCATATTGTCATAGGCTGCATGTCCGAGTTCCCTTGCCAGATCTCTGTTTCTTAAAACGATCTCCATCTTTTCTGCAAGACTTTCATCACTGCCATTCTTGAAGACATAGCCTGTCTTGCCCTGTCTTACAAGGAAAGGTGTTGCACCTGCCGCATGGCTTGCGATCACGGCGCATCCCGACGAAAGAGCCTCATAAATTACCGAGCCCCAGCCCTCGAGGAAATTGCTGGTCATTACGAATACATCAGCCTTTTCCATCTCCATTCTGGTCTCCTCCGGAGAAAGAAATCCCTTAAATTCGGTAATGTCCTTTAATCCAAGTTCCTTAACAAGTGCACGGAGCTTTTTCTCCTCTGTTCCGTCGCCTACAAGTTCAATTGTAAATTTATAACCATCATCTCTGCATTTCTTCGCAGCATATAAAAACAAGTCCGCTCTTTTAAGCTTAAGGAAACGTCCTGCCCAGAGTATTTTCGGAGGCTGGTTTTTATCCTTAAGCCTTGCAAGCTCCTGGAATGACTTTGTTTCAGCCTTTGGAAAATAGCCGAATTTAAAACACTTTCCGATATAGGACTGCATAAATTTATAATCTGATGAGCAGAAAGCACTTGCTGCAAGAATATAGATATTTTTATCCCTGTTCCTGTAGTGATTATGATAAAACTTCTTTGCAAGACGAGGAATAAGCACTTTTACTCTTCCCTCTTTTAAGGGTCTCTCAGAATATCTGAAAGTCAGCTTATTTTCATCAAGTCTCTTTTCTATCATATCCTCAGGTGCCGTACCCATGATGACAACATCACTGGACTCACCAAGTTCATAGGCTTTTTGAAGGTTTTCGGCCGATGTATGTGATTTAAGGACATAAGGCGGAATAGCCTCTTTTCCCCATCCCATTTTAGAACGGAATTCCTCGATCTCCTCTGTTTCAACGAAAGTAAATCCGTCTCCTAAAAGTTTATAAAGCTCATTACATAGAGCTTCCTGATGATGATTAAAATAATTTGAAAAAAATGTAAGCTTCATGTTTCCGGTCAAAACCTCGATGTAATAAATTTGATCAGTTCAAAGGCCACACATTCAAAAATATAAAATCTGCTGTAGCCATTCACCCTGTATACCTCATAGCGTCTCTTTATTCTCGGAATTATCTCCGATGCCTTTATCTTGCTTGAAACACCGCCCATCTGGAAATTAGCCAGTGTCTCATGGATTACCGTTATCTTATATCCTGCCCTTCTCACTCTGAAATAAAATTCCATATCGTCACTCATGTTCTTGAGTCTGAAAAGATGCTTATCATATACCGATCTCTTCACAAACTGAGTCGGATGATTCCAATCACGGCTTGTTATATATTTTCTGAGCCGTGCTTTTTTTATAAATGTATCGCCGCTCGGCATATGCATCCTGAGATCGGCAAAGCAAAGATCAAAGTCCTCTATCCAATACTTTTCCGCAACATTTTCAACTGCATCGACTTCATACCAGTCATCGCTGTTTATAATTCCGACGATCTCTCCTTCAGCCTTTAAGACGCCTTTATTCATGGCATCATAGATACCCTTGTCTTTTTCAGAGTATATCCTGTAGATATATCCCTTCTTTTCAAAGGCCTCTCTGTAGGATTCTGCGATCTCAACAGTCCTGTCACTGCTGGCTCCGTCTATGATTATATATTCTATATGCTTATAGGTCTGATTTAAGACCGACTCGATAGTACGGCTTATCGTCGCTTCAGAATTATAGGAAACCGTGACGATGCTCATGAGCATATCCGATTTATCTTCTCCTGCCTCCACAGTTCCAAAAGCCTCTGTAGAATCATCAGCATTAAAGAAAACAAGTATAGTCTGAAATAAAAGGCTTATATCCATGCTTATGCTGAAATTTTCAATGTACATAAGATCAAGTACGAGCTTGTCTCTGGAAGAAGTATTGTATCTGCCTGCGACCTGAGCCAGACCTGTAAGACCTGCTTTCATTCGAAGCCTGTATCTGAATTCCGGAAGCTCTTTCTCGTATTCATTTACATTTTCGAGCATTTCCGGTCTCGGTCCCACCAGCGACATTTCTCCTCTGATAACGTTCAGAAACTGAGGGATCTCATCAATCCTGTATTTTCTTAAAAATTCTCCGGCCTTTGTAATTCTCGAATCATTCGCTGACACCGAAATATTTTCGGAATTCTGCTTCATTGTACGGAATTTATATATATTGAAAACTCTTCCGCGTATCGTCGCTCTTTTCTGTCTGAAAAATACAGGACCACCATCATCTAACTTTATGAGGATAGCTGAAAGAAGCATTATAGGCGAAGCAATTATAAGGAAAAAGGCTGATATGAAAATATCCATAAGCCTTTTGATTATCCTCTGCTCCATGGTCATGCCTGAAAATTCCTTTGCAAAGAAAGGGAGGTCTCCAAACATTCTGTTTTCTGAGCTTTTCGTCACAATATCCGAAAGAGACGGATTCGAGTAGACACTTTTTAAATGCTTATAGCAGTATTCCGTAAGTATCTGCTTATCCGGTGAAGGCAGGTCATAGAAAAATACTGCATCGGATTCCTTGATATGTTTCTTTACTTCTGCGTCATCATAACGGATGATACGCGTTATATCAAAAAGCTCACCTGAATTTTTTATAACTCTTAAGACATTCGCTTTTTCAGAGAAATCCGCAAGAACGACCAGTGTCTTTTTCGGCGGCACCACCCAGCTGTAAAAGCGGTTACCCTGATATACGAAGAATACGATCAGAATGAATTGTATCAGAAATGCTGCCAGCGGTGCCCACGGAGAAAGAAAGAGAATCTTCCTGCCATTCTCATCATTTGTCGTCATAACGATCAATACCGCATAAGCCGCCAGATCCGTAAGAAAATGCGCGAGTATCAGCGAAAGCCGTATCTGTCCCCGGTTTCTTTTTCCCGTGTCAAAGCCTCCGTATATCCTTGTAAGGACATACATGACTCCCATATAGGCAAGTGTCATCATTACCGAAGTTCTTGAAATTACTCTTGTCTGCCGGTTTTCGATACCGAGAAGTCCGAATAACGCGATATAGCCGCCTAAATATATAAAGGCGGCAAATATTCCCATTATGCTGTTCTTAAATCTGCTGCAAAATTTCTTCATCTGATTTTCTGTTATTTTATGCCGGCGCGTTTCATCAATAAACGCGCTTCAAACCGTAAACTTTTGTCATGTATTCCTCGTAGCGCTTTGCTGCCGAGTAATCCTTTGCCTTTCCAAGACAGAATTCCCTTACTCTCTGATCATTTCTGTCAGTAACGTCATCTATTGCCTTGCGAACTGCTGCCAGATCATTCTTTTCTACTATTGCTCCCGTCCTGCTGTTGACCGACTCCGGACTTCCTCCGGCTCTATAGGTTATTACAGGTGTTCCGCAGGCCATCGACTCAATATTTGTAGTCGGGAATGTATCCTCATATGTAAGATTTACATAAACATCCGCTGCCGTGTACCATTTAACGATATCCTCTATACTGTCAGTCTTTTCAAGGCCGATTATATTATCCGGAAGTGCTCCAAGCTGATTTTTCTTAAGTCCTATCATCACTATCCTGTAATCATCATCCAGCATTTCGGCAAGCTTTATAAAATCATTATATCCCTTGCGTTCTCTCCAGGGATTTGCGATTCCCAATATGAGCTTCCTCGTACCGATCTCATACTGATCACGTATATCAGATTCCACAGGACGGAATCGGTTTAAATTGATGCCTGTGGGTACTACGACCACGGGATATTCCTTGAGAAAAGACTTTCCAACTTCGCCTGCAAGCCATTTTGAAGGTGTCACAATAGTCAGATTCTCTATACCTGTGAACATTTTCTTTTTTAATTCATAATTAGACTTTGAAGCATCCAGGAGCATGGTCTTCGGGTACTGATCCTTCTGCGGACAGTGGCTGCAGCCTTCCAGCCATTTATCACAGCCAATATATTCATAATGTGAACAATGACCTGTAAAAGTCCAGCAGTCATGCAGCGTCCAGACTATTCTCTTGCCGCAGCTCTTAAGATAATTAAAAAGTATCTTAAAATTCAGATAATAACCATGCACATTGTGGAGATGGATTATATCAGGGTCATATTTCTTTATTTCATCTATAAGCTTCCTTGTGGCAGCGTTAGAATAAAGGGCATGCCTATCAGTCACACGGCTCAACACCCCATGAACTATCACATCCACATTATTTCCGACCCTGTAAGACTTATACTTTTCCGGTGCCTCCCATCTTCCATAAGCGCACATGGAATCAATCCCCCTGGTCTCGAGAGAATCCATAAGTCCGGTCACAAGTCTTCCTGTGGAACCTGTCCCACATATTGTATTTATAAATAATACCCTTTCCGGTCTCTCCATCTGATAATTCCCCAAATTCTATAAAAAGATCACTTCTCCAAAATAAGGTCTATAACTCGCTGCTGTCCCTTCTCAAATCTGTGAGTAAGCTCGGCAGCCCTCATCTCACGTCTTACATTCGGCGTATCTGCCAGCCATCTTACCGTCTTCGCTATCGAATCCTCATCCAGCTTCTCTCCAAGACCTAAGTTTATAAAGCCATTCTGGATAGCTGCAAATACGTGCTCTGCCTCTCTGACATTCTGAGCCATTACAATCGCAGGAACTCCCATGCTCGCAAGCTCGTAGATAGTACGTCCCTGACTTGTTACCGCGATGTCCGCATTTTTCATATATGCCGAAACACGTTTAACATCTTTATGTATAAAAATATTTTTTTCAGGTATATCCTTTATATTGTCCTTGCCAATATAGGCAAAGCCTGTAATAAAATGAAATTCACATACGGGCAGTGCATTATGAAGTCTCTGGCATACCCTGTAAAGCTTTCCTGTGAGGTCAGCCGGATCAGCTCCGCCAAAGATTATCATGATATTTTTGCATTCTTCACTGAAAGCCTTTGGCTTCTGCTCTAAGAATTCATCTCTGATGAAATAATAATCCGAACCTTCCTTGACATTTCCGGAGCGTTTTGAATTATTCTCATAGAGGGCATTTATTACAACATCCGCAAGCCTTGCGCCCTTGCCCATATCCTCGAAATTGACGATCCTTCCGGCATATTTTCTCTCAAGGCTCATAAGTTCCTCTGTAGTATCAAGGATATCATTTACGACTATATCCGGATTGTAATCCTTAAGAACCTGGTCAAAATCCTCAAGTCCCGAAACTACCTTATAAGGGAAGAATGAATTTTTAAGTCTTTCTATACCCATTTCACTCTTGTCGTCGGTAACAAAGAGAAGTTCATGTCCCACAAGCTTATAGGCTATTGAAAGGCATCTGTAAACATGACCCATTCCGAGTTTTCTCTGACCTATGCAGTGAAAAAGTATCTTCTTTCTTCCAAGTATTGCCTCAGCCGTTATCCAGTCCTCGTCAGTATCGATATCTACAGCTTCTATCGCAGAAGTTTCATAGACGGAGATCTTAGCTCCGATCCTCGAATCCTTCTTAACAACAGCACGTTTTGACATGACAAAAGCTCCGGTCTCTAAATAATTTGCCGGAAGCTCCTGTGAATTAAGACGTTTATCGTAGTTCTTGACTATCGCTCCGTCCTTCTCTGTCCACGAAAGATGCGGTTTATTTACAACGCTGATAACTGTATCGTAATCACCCTTCTCAAAATATTCGAGAGCGCCAAGAAGAGTTTCTGTTTTTAAGGTCGGGCTCGTTGCCTGCATTGTTATGACACAGTCATAACTCTTAGACTTTCTCTCCTCCATTTTGACAACTGCATCGTAGATAACGGGATCTAAAGTAACCGAATCAGCCGAAAGCTCCTCGCCTCGCTCTATAAGCTCTGCGCCGCTGTCCTCTATTATCGCTGCCAGCTCTTCATCATCTGTTGAAACTGCAACATCCGCATCGTATTTCTTTGAAAGAGCCATTGCATGCTCTACAGAGTAGAGTATGAGCGGCTTTCCGCACATAAGGCGCACATTCTTCCGAGGTATTCTCTTTGAACCTCCGCGCGCCGGGATAACTACTAAAATATTCATTCTCTTCCTACACAGCCGAATCCTGTGATTCAGCTCTTTTTTCTGTTCTTGATTTTAAACACCATTGCCATTATAACATCATTTTGCCAATATGCCAAAATTCCTAATATTATTAATCCTGCCGCATATCTTATGATCCAGTGGTCATAAAGCATGAGACATCCTATACCAGCTGCCGATGTTGCGAGCAAAAGGATAAAATACAAAAAGTCACTGTAAAGCTTAATTTTCAGGATAAAGCGCGTGGACAGGAAATGAAGTATCATCAGGATAAAATATCCTGCCAGTGTTGTGTATGCCGCCGCAATATAGCCGTATCTCGGTATGAAATAGGCATTCAGTCCTATGTCGGCAACTGCAGCAATACACGAATTTACAGCGATCAATGATGTTTTTTTATAAAAAAGCTCGACATTTACATAGTTTGTGTAAAAATACTGGCATAAAGTTCCCAGTGCCACCGGCGGAACTACATACATCGCTTCATGATAAGCCGGTGCATAGAGTATCTTTACAGCCTCGGGCGCAGCTGCGATAAATACAAGCGTTATGGCACAGCCTGCGGCCATCATATAGCGGTTTTTATCCCTGATCGACTTATGATCGTTCTCATAAAGCCTTTCATTGAACCAGGGAAGCCAGGCATTTCCCACTGCATTTGTGACAAACATCAGCAGACTTCCTATAGTATAGCCTGATGTATACAGACCTACATCTGAATAGTTGCAGATATTTGCTATCATCGAGGTATCTATCCTTGCAAGAAGGAGCATCGCAAGACCGTGCGGTATCATCGGAAGCGATATTCTCAATGCATAGAGCCAGTATTCTTTATTGTAAAAGGTCTTTCCCTTGCGGATTATATTGATATAGCACCATAAAGCCGCAAGTCCGCCCGGAATGACCGTACCGAGTATCTTCGCAAAGCCTCGGTTATCCGGCATTGCAAAGAGCATTATAAGTGTCAGGATCACAGTGGATACGGTAATTATCACTGAGATTGCGATATTTTCCTTATATCTGTACTCAAAACGGTATTTATACTGCATATAGTCTATCGACGGATAAAGAGCCAGATAGGCAAAAAGTATCAATACCACAGTCCTTTCAAACTGAAGCATTCCCTCTGCCGGACAGAATATAAATACCGCTGCCATGACAAGGATTCCGAAAGCTCCTGAAAGTGACTGTATAGATGATAAATACTCGTCAAAATGATCCGCAAAATCAAGTTTTGCCCTGCCGACTGAATATATGAGACAAAGACCGGCTATTACACTTAGGATACTGACATAATTATTAAAATTATTGGCATATCCGGTTTCTGCTGTTGTTAAGAGTCTTGTGTAGATCGGTGCGGTAAGGATACCCACAGCCCTGATCAGCACGTTTGATATTACATACCAGAAACCGGATTTTACAGCCTTTTTGCCATTATTATCAGAACTCAAGAGAACATCTCCCTCTCGATTATGGTGTCATCTTTTATATCAACTAATGCCGTTTTTCCTATGACACTATCGATCTCTGAAGGTGAGATACCTATGCCCGGTCGCTTAAAGGTGAGCATTTCTTTTGTGATGACAGTTCCCTTTGCGATATCAGCAGCTGCAACGATCGATCGTCTTGCGTTTGCCCTTGCCGCGCTCTCGGTCTCCAATGCCTTAAGTTCTCCCTTTCCTCTGAGCATTTCGATCCTCTTTATCGACTGAAGGATCTCCATTGCATCCCCGGGATCCATGGCATGATAATGATCATTTCCCTTGAGGGTCTTATCGAGAGTAAAATGCTTTTCGATGACCTGAGCGCCCAAATTATAGGCAGTCTTTGCCACATCGCACTCCTCTGTGGGCTTTGTATGATCTGAGTAGCCTATATAACAGTCCGGGAAAGTCTTTTTAAGTGTCTCTATCTTCAAAAGATTGGCATCTTCCAAAGGTGTGGGATATTCCAGCACGCAATGGAGCAGTGCCGGCTTTTTATCGTTATTCTTCTTTATAACCTCGAGAGCGGCTCTTATCTCGTCCTCGTTTGAAGCTCCGATCGAAAGAAGGATAGGCTTGTTCTTCTTTGCCTGATACTCGATAAACGGCAGATTTGAAAGATCTGATGATGAAATTTTATAAACATTCATCATCTTATCGAGATAATCAGCTGATTCGAAATCAAATGCCGTTGATAAAAATTCTATTCCAATGCTCTCAGAATATTCAGCAAGCTCTGCATACTCTTTTTCTCCAAAGGAATCAAACTTCTGAAAAAGCTCATACTGTGAAGCTGTCGGCTCTTCTCTTCTGTCCCAATAGGACGGGGAAGCCTTTGCTGCCAGAGTTCCTGCCTTATAGGTCTGGAATTTTACTGCATGTATGCCGACCTTTTTAGCTTCCTTTATCATAAGCTTGGCAGCTTCCATGTTGGAAATGCCCCTCTCCCTCGCTATATCATAATAATTAACGCCTATCTCTGCTATAAGTACGAATTTTCCGGCTTCAAGCCTGCTCATGATATTATTGATCATCTTACTTTACCCCCTAACCAGTTTTTATAACCCTTCTCATAGAATTTCAACAGTTCTTCGAGCATATTATCAAATTCTGCATCTTCTTTTTTGCGTCCTGCGAATATCTCTTCTGCTCCGTCCATCAACTCAAATATCCTCATTTCGCAGCCTGCTTCCTTTACAGCTTCGATATAGGATGCAGCCGAATGAATATTGTCTATCGGACCGAAATCCCTGATGGCGGCGCCAAGATCCTCGAAAGATCGAACCCTTGTGATACCATCTATAAGTGAAAATGGAACATCGCCGAAAACAATTGATTTCTTACCCATCAAAGCGGCTTCATAGGCTGCTGTTCCGGTGATAGTAATGACTCCCTTTGCCTTCACGATCCAGGGCTTCGGATCCTGATAATGATTTACCTGAACAACCCTTACATTTGCAATTTCCGCTGCCCTCTTATAAAACTCCGGATCTCTTTCTCCAAGCATTGCCTGATGCTCTTTTACATAGAGCTTCCAGCCAACCGGCAGCGCCTTGGATATCTGCTCGATAAGATTGAGCTCATCCACATAAAATGATGCCTTTACAAACACACTGGACTCCGGGATCAGATGGAGCGGCATGTATACGTAAGTCTCACCCTCCACCGGCGGCTCGAAATATCCGTTATCGGGGACGAGGAATTTTCTCTTTCTCATCATTGTATCCCAATAATGCTTAAGGTAAGGCTTGGACGGCGCATAGAGCATCCGGCTCTTTTTCTTGAATTTAAGGTTTCCTGCGGTCATATCCTGATTCCAGAAATAATTCCACTTACCGCGCATGACCCTTAATATCCATATGATCGAATCTCTCTCATACTGGGCTGTTACAGAGCCTGCAAATTCCGGATTCATTATATCGGACTTGGATCTGAAATCATTGATATAGTCGATCGATTCCTGAATCGCTGAATCATCAAGCTTCATCTTTTCCTCGTAAATATTCTTAAAATAAGGATCTATCCCATAGGAATTCTGGAAACTTGGATATTTATAGTAACCGTATTTACCGTATTCCACGGTCATATAGGGAATATTTCTTTTATATGCCACTTCACAAAGTATTGTTCTCTGAAGCTCGGCATTATCGAGATCTAATATGACATCCGGCTTAAAATCATCTAAAATTTCAAATATTTTTTTATAATTGAGCTCGAGCCAGTAATTGTTTTCCTCATCAGTTGTAAGCGACCAGTAGTCTCTCCAGTGATAATGTCTCGTATTTTCCTGTGAACTCATGAGCTGCAGATTAAGGGTCTTAAAATGACTGTATTCTTCCTCGATTTTTGTAAGGAATTCCAGGTCTGCCGGTGAATCCGACTTTTCAAAGCCCTCTACAAATTTATCACAGATGTCTGCTACGTCATAAAGCTTAACATCCGGCAGATTTTCTCTGAATTCATAGATGGTATGCTCATTGTAGTAGCACTTATTGAATTTACTTTCAGAGGACATTATATAGAATGCAGCGACTTCATTTTCTTCTTTTAAGTCCCTTGCGAGAAACCATAAAGGCTTTGAATAGGTCTCTCTGCATACAAAAAGTATTCTCTTCTTCTTAAAAATTTCTGATCTCATTTCCTTATTCCTGTATAAAATATTTTCGGGGGCTAAGACTAGCTCTTTTTCCTTGTAACAAGCCTTAAAAGTCCCGGACAGTAAATGGTTAAATATATCTTTATCCTCGTATTACGGTCGAGTCCGTCCTTTTTTAATACTTCTCCTGCATGAACTTTAACATAATCCCTGTGAGACTCCGCCTTTTCTTTGCTGTAAATCCCTGCGAGCAGCATGTTCTGAATGCAGGTTATATGGTCATATATTAAAAATTCCTCACACAATCCCTTTAATGAAGGATAGCGTTTGATCACCATATCACAGAAAATTTCATCTGCCTTCGTATTCATCTCAGAGTCAACAGCTGTTTTGGATATGCTGTCCTCTCTCACTCTGTAATGATAAAGGGGTGTCGTATCATATACCACCGATTCAGCAATTGTCAGTATCTTTCCTACTGTATAACGATCCTCTAACTGACCGATAGTTGGAAATTCCAGTCCCTTAAATAACTCAGCCTTAAAAAGCTTGTCCCAGCAATGAAAAAAGAATCCGTTTTTTTCAAGGATCATCCTGCAGGCCGCTTCACCGCTTAAATCCCTCAC
>JAIKZC010000048.1 GCA_024682575.1 Lachnospiraceae bacterium
GCTTTACCTCTACCTGCTTCTCGGAGAGATACTTTGCATTTACAAACTGCCCTTCGCCTATCTCTGTCCACAAACACTCCTCACCTTTATATTCGGTTACATAACCTGTAACTGTAACTTTTTCATTTATCTTCAAACTTCCAAGTATTTCGCCATCTGTACTGGGAAGACTTCTGTAATTTACATTGGTGCTTGCATACATGACTTGGTTATCTGAAGGAGTTACTTCAAAATCCTTAGAACTCTCTGTGGTATTGGGTGATACTTCATCTGTAGTGTTTGAGGAAACTTCATCTGTAGTGTTTGATGATACTTCATCTGTTGGTGTTTCTGTTGGTGCTGATTTATCATCTAAGACTGCGGTTTCTGCCGTTGCTTCCGTTGATGATTCCGTTGCTTCTGCTGCTTCTGTTGACTGTGTTGCTTCTGTTGCTGGGATGCTGTTGATGCACAGCCTGTCATTATTACTCCAATCGTTAAAGCTATTGCTATAACTCCTTTTTTCATCACATATCTCCTGATTATAATAATGTGTGCATAATTGTATTTATTGTAACATTATTTCATTATTTTTAAAAGAGATACGATTTCTCGTATCTCTCAGAGTGTAGACAAAGTCCACGGCATGCGCCGTGGATTTGGTGGTTTGAAAAGCCCTAAAAGGGCCAATTACATGGCTGCCCTAAAAGGGCGGTTTTGCAAGCCTTATACTTGACTACCCGTATAACGGACTATTAGTCATTCCCTTTCTTTGACTCTTCAACCTGCTTTTGTATATATCTCTTTACTGTTGCCTCATCTATATTGCCAATAGTTTCCACATAATATCCTCTTGCCCAAAATTCCTTATCACCCCTCGTCTTAAACTCTGGATGCCTATCAAATATCATTAAAGCACTTTTCCCTTTTAGGTATCCCATAAATGACGACACGCTGTATTTTGGTGGAAGTTCTATGCATAGATGAACATGATCATGACAAACAGCACCTGCTGTAATTCTCACTTTCTTGTAATCGCAAAGAATCCTGATAATCTCATGTACATCTGTCTTAACCTTTCCATACATGGTCTTTCTTCTGTATTTCGGAATAAATATGGCATTTCCATTTAGTGTGTGATAAACTCTGATTGTCCATTTGGACCGCCTCCTTTGCTTTTTCAGTGGCTTGCGAAACCAACTGTATTATAGCAAGGAGGCTTATTGCTAACCGAGATAATGCTACTGCTTATTCCATTCTCCCCAGCATAGCTGGGGGATTAGGATAATCTAATAAAATCATTCATATGAACTATTCCTGGGAATTCAGGATCAACACTATATTCGCCAATCTTTTCAAAAAATCCGTAAAACTCATGTTGTGTAACTTCTTTTTCATCAGCTGTATACACGTCATTTCCGTTGTTCTCATATCTCAACAATGGAGAAGCGCTCTTTACTGAAGCATTGTTGAATTTCCAGAACTGGTAGTATTGAATAGCACCGGCCCCATCCCATGAGTACTCAAGAAGCATTCCGCTTCTCGGAAAATACATCAAGTCTGAATGCCATGAACCAGTATCTACAGATAAATCAACTGCTTTTCCATTATCATAAGTGTATATTGTTCCCCCTTCAACGCAAGCAGTAACAAGTTCAGGGGTATCATTATCATCTAAATAAATTAAATCGTAGTAGACTGAATCAGTAGCATATCCGCCCCAATCTTTCACTTCATTTTCAAATTCCCTTATTTTTTCGACATAAGCATCTTTCCATGGTTTCAGATTCATTCTGTTAATGATCTCATTGACTTTCTCATCATCCGTAACCGATGCATCTTCTGTAAAATCCTCAAGAATCTCCCATTCTATGTTTTTACCGTTCTTGATAACCTCTGTCATGCCTTCCGCGGCTTCTTTCTCCGCGATCATCTCCTCTATTTCTTTCAGAGTGTATATATGAAGCCCTTCGTTTTCAAAAAATTGTTTAAGAGGATGAGTATCCTGATATATTGAATCATCATACACCAGATCAGTATAGAAATAGCTGCGGTTGCCATTCTGCCAATCTGCCTCTGAATCGATGTCTGGAATTTTTGCATAAGTATAACAATGCTTAGAGTCATCAAAAGGATCATTATTGAAGTCAAAATCCAAAAAACAGTATTCACCATCTAATTGCATATCCTCAGGTAACTCGTGATCCCCACCATTAAACTCCAAATCCCTTACATAACCTTCCGGAGAAATATCAACCGTTGAATAATCAGAATATAAAAAATGCCATTTGCCGTCTGCATCGATATAGCTCTTGTCAAAGTGGTTATAGGCAGCACCAGTGGTGCCATCTCCAAATATATAACCATACTCATTCATGTGTATTGAGTATCTGGACCATGCTTCATCTGAATAGATTATTTGAAGCGTTCCATCCATATCCTTTATAATGAGGTGCTGCTCAGGCGGCTCCATATACATAAGCATGTAAACAGTAAGAGCCAGTTCCCTGTTTCCATCATTACCGCAGTCCATATATGCATACTCGATCCTGTCCAGCTTAACATCCGTATCATCACCGCCATATTTATGTTCTTCGATAATGGTATTTACCAGTTCATCAAGGGTCAGGTTCTGATCTTCAACTTCACTTAAACTGGAAAAATTACCAAAACCCTCCTCAGTTTTTATATGAACTGTTGTTTTATTATTCAGGAAATCCTCATACAGGTATTCCGAAGCAGAATCCTCTTCAGTCTGCTTTTCTTCTTGAGGATTCCCGGACTCTTCATAAACTGCAGCAGACTCCACAGTCTCCTCTTTTGTCTCCACTGTTTCAGCTGCTGCTACCGCAGTTTCTGTTTTTCCTTCCGCAGCAGAATCCTTCTGTTTATGGAATTTCCCACTAAGAATGACTGCTATAAGTGCTATTATCAAAGCATCAGCAACAAAAAACAAAAAATATATTTTCTTCATTTGCTATTGTTTTTTAGGCTTATTATCCTTTTAACCGATTCGTTTATCCGTTCTTCTGATATCTCACCGTTATTCACGGCTTTATGTAGCAAATCACGCACCCTGTGCGTGAAGAGTCCTTATGACCTCATCTGCGATGAGTGCGGAAACCAGGTGATCCAAACTGTTTCTTGCAACAATCGATCCTGTCCCAGCTGTCAGGCTGCCCTATAAAAGAAACGGGAAGCTGAGCGCAGAAGCATCTGCCGCTCTGTCCAGAACATTGATATAATTATATATATCCGTATTTATCATAAAGCTCCCCCTCATAGTCAAAGCAAATTGTTTTGTTAAAAATTGTTGTTATTTTAATACAAACCATATATTGCTTTGTGATAAATGTACAATTACTATTATGAAGATTTTAGATTAAAAGTCAATCTGATGAAGCCCGAAATGTGCTTGGGTACTGCGTTTTATACAACCCCAATGTCAGGCGCAGGCTTTTCCTGTTTTGCGACTGACGCGCCGTACGCATGCAGTGCTTTTTTTATTTCCTTATAAACAAAAAGCCCTGCCGAAATATTTATCGGCAGGACTTTAAAAAATATTTATTTTCGGGATTTTTAAGAATATATCTCGGTAGTTTGACATCCTAACGATAGTATATCATCTGCAAAGCCAGTAATGGCTTCAAAGTGTAGACAAAGTCCACGGCATGCGCCGTGGATTTTTCTTTGAAAAAGTGCCATAAACCCAGTATTTATCGAGAATTACGGCACTTTTTTTGGTATAATAGAAGTATCAAAGTTGGAGATGGAGATAGCCTTTATGATGACTTCTAATACCGAAAGAAAACGTGAGCAGTTGCAGTTCGTAAGTATAGATGATCTTGTGCCTCAAGACCACATGCTCAGGCTTATTGATAAAGCCATTGACTGGTCGTTCATATATAATCTTGTTGAAGAAAAGTATTCATCAGATATGGGTAGACCCAGCATGGATCCTGTTACTCTCATTAAAATCCCATTCATTCAGTATCTATACGGAATCCATAGCATGAGGCAGACCATCAAAGAAATAGAAGTCAACGTTGCATACAGATGGTTCCTGGGTTTAGAGCTTATCGATCCTGTACCACACTTCTCCACATTTGGAAAGAACTATACAAGACGATTTAAAGATACAGATCTCTTCGAGCAGATATTCCAACGTATCCTTGAAGACTGCTATCGTTTCAAGCTCGTTGAT
>JAIKZC010000076.1 GCA_024682575.1 Lachnospiraceae bacterium
TCCTCTCCCAATCCAAAAACAGTTTCCAGAAGAGGCTGACTTATAGCCATACTTGATTCTTTTGAAACTCCTACCGGCTGCGCCGAATAGGTAAAAATTATGTACATTACAAAAAAAGCAGGCAGTAATGCAACTGCCCGCAATATAAGTGGAAGCTTCATCAAAATTCCCTTTTCTTAAAATTACGACATCCTATTATACAGGTTACAATCGTATAAATAATCGATGTTATTATAATTTTAGGCACATCTCTTGTAGCGTAAAACTGCAATGTCTGGAACTGTGGAGTAATGAGCCAGTCCCTTATCCAGACAAGTGGGGTAATTCGAAAGCTATCAGTTGCCAAAAGCATTATAATCCTTGGAAGCACAATTACGCAAGCGCCATATAAAAGATAAGCCTGTTTTTTTGTCTTTGCAGAAAAGAAAAACATGTTTCCTGCAGATATTCCAACAATAAACAAAGGAAAAGCTACAACAACTGACTGTGCGAAATCTATCATGACTGAAATATCTATCGTACCATCATGCACCTGAAAGATCGGTGTTATGACCAGAAATACGATCATGGCAATTAATGCATAAATTATCAATAGTATCAACTCAGTCAAAAGTTTTCCAAAATATATATGTGTCCTGTTTAGACCAATTGTTGATTTATCCCTTATTCTGGGATCAGGATATTTATCTCCGAAAACTATATCTGAAATAAATATACATGTATAATACGGCAGCCAGAAGAAGCCCTTTGCAAAAATTATCAGATTCGAAGCATATGTTCCGTCATTCATTCCGTAAAGAATACTTCTGAACGCGCTCATTGCAGAATTTGCAAGCAAACATACAGCTACTATTCCAAAGAAATAGTAGCGTGTATATTTTCGCTTCAAAGCATTACCTAATTGTGATTTTATATAATAAATCATAAGCCGGTTTTATTCGTTATCGCCAACAGAATAGTTAGGCGCCTCCTTAGTAATATGTATATCATGAGGATGGCTTTCACGAAGTGCTGCTGAAGTGATTTTTACAAATCTTGCAGTATCATGAAGTATATCTATTGTCTTCGCTCCGCAGTATCCCATTCCCGAACGAAGTCCTCCGATAAGCTGGAATACAGTATCCTCAAGTGATCCCTTGTAAGCGACTCTTCCTTCTACTCCCTCCGGTACAAGCTTCTTAGCGCCTTCCTGGAAGTATCTGTCTTTACTTCCGTTATTCATGGCAGCTATAGATCCCATACCACGATAAACCTTGTATTTTCTTCCCTGATAAAGCTCAAACTGGCCAGGAGCCTCATCACATCCGGCAAAGATCGAACCCATCATGCAGACTGATGCACCTGCTGCAAGTGCCTTAGTGATATCTCCGGAATACTTGATACCTCCATCGGCGATGATCGGGATTCCTGCCTCGCTTGCTGCCTTGTAGCAATCCATAACAGCTGTGATCTGTGGTACACCAATACCTGCAACTACACGTGTTGTACATATGGAACCGGGACCGATACCTACTTTGATCGCATCCGCACCTGCGGCTATAAGATCCCTGCATGCTTCAGCTGTAGCAACATTTCCTACTACTACATCAAGATCAGGGAATGCACTCTTGATCTGGCGGCATACATCAAGAACGTTCTTTGAATGTCCATGTGCCGAGTCAAGAACAACGCAGTCAACCTTTGCATTAACAAGAGCCTCTGTACGCTCCATAAAGTTTGCAGTGATACCTACGCCGGCACCGCAAAGAAGTCGTCCCTGAGAATCTTTTGCTGAAAGAGGATATTTGATCTGTTTTTCAATATCTTTTATTGTAATAAGACCTTTAAGATTTCCTTCAGCATCCACGATAGGAAGCTTTTCCTTCTTTGACTTTGCAAGTATGGTCTTTGCTTCTTCAAGAGTTACTCCTTCAGGAGCTGTAATAAGACCTTCGCTTGTCATGCACTCTTTAATTTTCCTTGAAAAATCCTCTTCGAATTTAAGATCACGATTTGTAATGATTCCGACTAACTTCTTACCTTCTGTGATAGGAACTCCTGAAATTTTGAATTTCGCCATGAGATTGTCTGCATCACGAAGTGTGTTCTCAGGTGAAAGATAGAAAGGATCTGTAATTACGCCATTTTCAGAACGCTTAACCTTATCAACTTCATCAGCCTGCTGCTCAATAGACATGTTCTTGTGAATTATACCGATTCCACCCTGTCTTGCCATCGCAATAGCCATATTGCTCTCTGTAACAGTGTCCATTCCCGCACTCATCATGGGGATGTTAAGCTTAATTTTCTTTGTCAGGTGTGTTGATACATCGATCATATTTGGAGTAATCTCCGAATAGGAAGGTACTAACAGTACATCATCAAAAGTAATTCCTTCGCCAATAATCTGACTCATTACAAACCTCCGTCTATATAACTATACAAATTTTTATGATTTAGCGACTATCATAGCAAAAAGAATTTTTGCTGTCAATCGCTTTCACAAGTGTTTTAAACTTTTAATAAAAGTTATAGATCAAATCCCAACGTTTTTTACAAAAATGTCTATTATTTCAGAAAAACTTTTCCAGGATAATATAATTTCATTGCCTCGATCATTTCATCATTCGGTTCGAGGATAAGTTTCTCTTTTGCATTTGAATTGTGAAGAACCATTACAAACTGTCTTCTGCCTTCTTCCCCTGATGAAAAGTCCTTTTCCGGAAGATTGCTGTTATTATAGCTGTCAAGCTGATATGCACCCTTTTCAGCAAAAATATCCATTTTATCGAGAGTTACCGTCAACACATTTTTTCTGTTCTCTTTAGACATTATCTTGTCGATCGTGAACTCACCGGAAAGAAGCAGATACTCATATTCTATAGACAGTGTAGGAAGCAGAAAATAGCAGGCTGCCGCGCATGCAAGACCGGGCAGAAGAAAGACTATATTCATCATCATGATTCCGAAAATAATAAGTGCTGCCGTTATCCCGATCGCTGCAGCCTTGATAACAGGCGCTGCAGGACTTGGTTTTCTGGCTACAAGGCATTCTACGTAAGTATCATTCATTATTAATTCTCCCATTTTCGCGGAAATATAGGCAGTCGCTTATTAACATGACGTTCTTTAGGCCGACTGTCATACAAAATTTTTAAGACCGTAAATGTCAGTATACCACTGATTACGACAGATATCAATTCACCCCTGACCGTAGAAAGAAATTCAAAGCCGCCAAAAAATGCTGTTGTATAGACCGTGATATTAGCTCCTGCATGTGACAAAAATGATGCATGCGGACCGTCAAATCTCCAATATACAAAACATAACTCAATTCCGAATATCACAGCATAGATAAACTGTATGAAATTACCGTGATAAATCCCAAAAATTATGCTTGAAAATATCGCAGCCGCTCCGGTGGCCATATACAATTTAAGTCTCCCGAAAAGTATCCATCTGAAGGCTGCTTCCTCTACAAGCGGAGAAATAATGCCATAGAGGATTATTCCCGTAAAGAGCGGATACATGAACATCTGCGACTGTATATTCTGTGTATATGCAGGAAAGATCTCCTTAAGTCTCAAAAGATTTATCAGCTGGTTTAAGAATACAGAACCCGTAATTCCCAGCAGCAATGATAAACACAGATATCTGTCCTTTAATTTATTTATAAAATTCCTGAGAATTTTTTTCATCAATACACCTCCGGAGCATATAAATTATTCAAGGACTATCGCCTTTTTCAAAAATACAGAATATATGATTTTTTCACCTATTTCAAGTTCAAGCATATTTGAGAGGGCATCTGCGTATATATCCAGCTGGATCTTATATCTGTTTATCAGTGTCTCGCTGTCAACGCCCCGATCTGTCTTGTAATCCACCAGATATATTTTATTGTCTTCTATGAAAAAGGCATCTATGATTCCCTGTATCTGTACAGTCTCATCAGAAGGCCATTCTTCATTTATCTCATTTGCTTTTTTTTCAATAATAAATGGCTGTTCTTTGAATAACTTTCCCTTTTTGTCAGCATTCTTCATTCTTTGATATAGGTCTGATCTTGTAAATTCAAAAATATCATTAGCGTAAATAAGATTTGCAGACTCTTCTGTAAGATGACCTTCCCTGACAAGTCTTTTAAGATAGTCGAAAACATCTCTTTGTTTCTCTATTTCTGCACTAAATGAAAGTTCAAAAGACTTATGGTATGCAGTTCCTCTTATTGCGGCAATTTCTGCCCCCTTATTTGTTTCGGACTTCT
>JAIKZC010000124.1 GCA_024682575.1 Lachnospiraceae bacterium
AAGGTTTCGTTTACGGTCGCTGCTACGAGAGGATGGTCTTTTATTTTTTGATAACTGCCTACAGGAAGTCGTTCGAGAATGCAGTCATCGGCGGCTTCGATAAAAATATCAAAACTTACGGCATTAAAGGCGCAGGAAGCCGAGAAAAGGCAAAGCTCGCCCTTGCCAAGTCTATAGAGGGTGATCTCGCGTCCCTCGGGTGAGATTATAAAAACACGGAGGACACCTGAGTCAACCATGAAAAGTCCCTCGCAAATATCAGAAGGAGAGTGAACAGACTCTCCTTTTTTATATGTCTTTTTTTCGATCTTTATATCTTTGACATCAGTCGCTTCGATCAATTCCTGTAAATTCATTATCTTTATCCCTTTTTTATTCTAATGTGACTTTGTCACTGAAAAGATTTTTTATCAGATATAGAATTACTATATCTTAACAAGATAATCTTATCATAAATTGAAAGGGACTGAATTAAAATGATCAGAAAATTTTACAGTAAATATGGATTTGCAATATTACTTGCCTACCTTGTGGCTGCTTATTTCCTGCCTCCACTCGGAGTAATAGCTGTTATATGCATGATGGCACCGGTTATTTTTGCCATGGCAGGCAAAGGCAGATACTGGTGCGGAAATTACTGCCCCAGGGGAAATTTCTTCCAGAATGTCACATGCCATATTTCCAGAAAAAAGCCCATACCGGCATTTTTTAAGAGTGTTGGATTCAGGGTATTCATGGTAGCTTTCATAATCGGAAATTTCTCCTATGGAATATATAATGCAGGCGGTGATATCGCAGCAATAGGTATGGTATTTTACAGAATAATCGTTATAACAACCATCGTTGGAGTAATATTTAATGCGATATTTATGCCAAGAACCTGGTGTTCATTCTGCCCGATGGGTTCCATCTCCAGCTTTATTACATTCCTCAAAAGAAATAAAAAACAGAACGGATGTCCTTTCTGTACCAGTTCGCAAAAATAATATCCTATAGTTTTTTAGTTTCGCCTGTTACGCTGTTCGCCTCAAAGTTCCTACGAGGAACGCTCTCGCTTTGGGCTCCGACGCAGCAGTACGTAATGCCGTAAAAAACACGGCATAAGTACTGGCGTCTCGCACAATCCTCTTTAGGAACATTTGAGGTTCGCGGCTTCGGTTATCACTAATGTTTTTTGTTTATGACTATTTGTGTAAACGTGAGTTGCGAGGCTTATCTGTTTCCAAAAGAGGGGTCATGAAAAACGCCGGTCCTTGTTCCGCGTCTTTTGCGGAACTAGTACCGCTGCGATTTTTCTTTTGCAGCGAGAGCGTCCCTCGTTGGAAACAGATAAACCGAACAACGCAACAGGAGAAAGCCTAAACTAAAAACTATAGATTTTTGTTTAAAATTATCGAAACTGTCGTCGATTTGGCGGCAGTTTTTTGTTTGCTATTTTATACAGAAAAAAGGGTATCTAAGGTAAATAAGATGTTAACTTTGTCCGATAAAATTAGTGAAAAAAATAGAGGGGACTACTATATCTTGATGAAAAGCACAGATATTTGATCAGAGACTATAAGGGATTCTGTAGGATCAATGCAGGATCTGTAGAAATCAGGAGTCACAGGAAGGGCAGGTGCAGACAAGACCGGAAATTTAAGGAACTGCACCAAGACGGGAGAAAAGCGAGGTTTGAGATTTATGGCTAAAAAGATTATCAAGAAGAAGAAAAAGCATCTCAGATTAAAAAGGGGAGCACGCCGTACTATAGCGGCTTTACTTATGGTGACAGCATTGATAGTTGCAGCTATTCCTGCTCCTTCGGTAAGGGCTAGTGATGCACAGTCAGATAACAGTAAACCTGAAGAAAACAGCATTGATGAAGATAAAAATGAAACTGTTCCGGCTGATTCAACTGATTCTACCGAAAACGCTACAGAAAACGCAACAGAGAGTACTGACGAAGAACTTGAATTGCAGGCAGAAAGTACGCTTCCGTATTATGATACAGATGGTTATCTTTGGGTAAAAATGGATACAGGAGTAGCTTTAAAATTTGAGATAAGCAGTAGTACTGCAACTCTGTTAGGATATGATTATTATGAGGTGTATGATGATGAGGGAAATCTTGTAGTAACAAGTAAGGATAGCATAGAAAAAATCAAGCTTCCCGGAGAAGTAAAGGATGGAGATGGAAATACATTTGATGTAACAGGAATTGGCAAATGCTCAGGAAAATTGAAAACTTTTGAAATTGATAGTAGTTCATTTGAGTCCGGAGATTCAGTTGCAATTTCTGCTGAGGCTTTTGACGCTGATACTAATCTCAGTAGTTTTATTGATGATGTAGGTGTAATTACAGAAATAGGGGCATATGCTTTTAGAGATACAACTGCATTCCAGGATTCTTTTGAGATTCCGGCGTCTGTTACTACGATAGGAACAGAAACTTTTTCCGGTTCTGCAGTTCAAAGTATTTCATTTGCAGGATCTGCACTTGAATCGCTTGAATCAGGTGCATTTATGAATGCGTCATCCTTAGAAACTGTAGATATGGCAAATTGTACAAATCTTGAGACTCTAAAAGCTTCAATGTTCGAGGGATGTACTGCCTTGACAAAAGTTACTTTACCGGCTTCAACAAATCTTGCAACATTTAATGCCAATATATTTTCAGGATGTACTAATCTGGCAAAAGTAGAGAATTTTAACGAAATAGGGATAACCAGTATACCGGATACAACATTCGATGGTTGTGAAAATTTGGAAAGTATATATTTCCCGGAGACCTTAACTTCTTTGCCAAGTGGATTGCTTACAGATTGCACCGGTGGTAAGCTGACCTACATCAGATCAGATCTCTATGGTCTTGATGTTGAAACCGGTTCGGATTCACTTCTGCCGGGTGCAGGTAATGTGGCAGATAACTTTGTTATTATCGGTTATGCGCACCAGAGCAGCTCTACTGAGGGAGAAGCATTGGATGATCCTTCAGATCTCTTTACATATGCAGAGAATTATGGCTACATATTTATGGATCTTGATTCTGCAGGAGATGATACTAAATCATACTATGATGGAAATTTCATGGTAGACAATGATGGAGATCTTGTTTATATCAATCCTGCTATAAGAGAGGCAACGGACACAACATATGGAGGAGCTGATCTGGAACTTCCCGATAATGTTTATGGTCAGACTATTACAGGAATAGCTGCAAACAGTAAGGTTTTCCAGTCTAACAGTGCTTTAACGAGTATTACGCTTCCTGCTACGATAAAAACTATAGATGCAGATGCATTTAATAATGCACAGAATCTTGCGACTGTGATCTTTCCATCCGGCACAGCCACAACATCTATAGGAAGCGGGGCTTTTGAGGGTACTGCATCCGGATTTACAGTAAAGGGAGATATTTCATCTGATTATTATCCTTTTACTTATTGTATGGATCCTGACAATTCCATAACAGCATATGGAGCAAGCAGCTCAACTTATATAGAATACCAGAATGTGGATGGAGAGGGAACTGATGAGAATCCGACATTTACCGTTCAGTATCAGGTAAAAGATTATGATGTTAAAGAAGATACAGAATCAAGCCTTGGCTTTAATACACTGGTTTCCATAGATGCCAGTTCTTCACCGGTAACATCGGCAGATCTTCCATCAGGAATAGAGTCCAATGGCGGATATTTTAAAGGCATTACAGCACTTACAAGTTACACTGCAGCCGGATTAAAGATACTTCCAGATTTTGATTTTGAAGGATGTACGTCACTTGCTACTGCAGACCTGACCTTCGATGATTCTGAAACTGTATATGTAGGATATGCACCGTTTAAGGGATGCAGCTCATTAAGCTCAATATCTGCTGAAGGCGGAAATTATACAGTAGTTGATAATATACTCTATGCAGACGATGGTGCGACAGTTGTTCAGTGTGCACCTGCAAGATCGACCGATTATTATCAGCCATCAAGCTCGGTTACTGAAATCTATCCTTATGCTTTTTATGAGGTTTCAAATCTTGTATCGTTTTATGGTACATCGGGTGGATTTACGGTAATTCCTAAATATTGTTTTTACGGATCAAATAAATTAAAGAATGTAACACTTGGTTC
>JAIKZC010000108.1 GCA_024682575.1 Lachnospiraceae bacterium
TTGAAGCTGAGGAAGGATCAACCGAAGCTGCTGACACTGAAGCTGTAAGTGATGATGTAGTTGATGATGAGATCGATGAGAGCAACACTGATATCACAGCCGGCAGCACAGACGAAGACGGTTACTACTCAGCATATGCATATCTTAACAATGCAGTTGATGCCAATGTTTCAGCTCTTGGCGCTGACATAAAGACAGACGATTTTTCTGCATCAAAGGCTATCGCTGATTCCGGTTCAACAGCTATAAAGGATGCAAGACTTAAGTATCTTACAGCTGAGAACGATGGTGACGAGGAAGCAGCAGAGGATGACCTTTCTGATTACGAGGATGTTGAAGCTGCTACAGACGCACAGCTTACAGAGATCAAGAACTATGGTGAGGATCTCGGAAAGCTCTTTGATCAGTTCGGTATCACAGCTTATGATCTTTCATCTCCTTACGATTCAGACAGCGATTACGTAGAGTATGATGTTTACTCATCAGACGGAAAGCTTTTTCTTCTTGACTTCTATTTCACAGACGGAAAGCTCAGCACTATCGACTTCAACGAGGAAGAAGAATAATTCCAAATATATTTATCATATAAAAAAATCCGGTTTTTACACCGGATTTTTTTATTGCCTTATTTTGGCTTACTTATTGTTTTTATTGTAATTAATGAGACAGCCGGCAAGGATTATCTTTCTCTCGTCATCCGTGAGGCTTCCAAGTGTCAGATTAAATTCCTTAAAGCTGCCGTCTTTAATGGCATAAGCCTTGATCAGATCAGCTTTCTCTTCTACAGCCTTCTTAATTCCCGGAACAAATATATAGTCGAGATTCTTAAACGGAAGATCGCCCTTCTCGATTATGAAAGGAAGCATTCCCCAGTTGATAAGATTGCTCCTGTAGCGCTTTGTAGCGTACTCATTGGCGATATTTGCCCAGCCTCCGAGAACCTTCTGACATGAAGCAGCCTGCTCTCTCGCGGAGCCGTCTCCGGGCTTTACAGCAAATATAACAGAACCTATTCCCGTATTATCCCAGTTAAAGTCATCAAATTCCTTAGATACGGCCTTTACAGCGCCCTGCATTTCGGCGGAAGCTTCTACAACCTTCTCAAGGGCATTTACGCCGTCCTCCCTTGCTCTTTCAAATGCCTGTACTTCCTTGGCACGTCCTACATAGAGAGGATCCTTTCTCGAAAGAGTAAACTCAGCAAGTCCGAGAGGATTTGAACGGTAGGAAGAAGTCTCTCCCGAAGGAATGAGCTCATCGGTAGTAGTTACAGGATCGTGGATCTCTGATACGACCTTGAGAAGGAGATTATCAGTGAGTGCCACCATTTCCGGCCAGTCCTTGATGTTGGGTCCGAGTACGAGCTTTTCCTCCGGCTTTGCCTCACCCTTGGAATCATATACTCTCTTCTCATAAATTCCCTTATCAAAGAAATATTTATACTTTCCGATCTCGATATCCATCTCAGTTGCAGGAGTAAGGATTCCCTTGTTTGCTGCAGTAGCTGCGATAGATCTCGCATCCATCAATGCTACCGATGAAATCTGACCCTGCTGAACCTTCGAACCTTCACGGTTCGGGAAGTTACGTGTTGAGTGTCTGATCGAGAAAGCATTATTTGAAGGTGTATCACCTGCGCCGAAGCAAGGTCCGCAGAAGCAGGTCTTGACAACAACACCGGCATCAATGAATTTGCTCATTGCACCGTTCTTTACGAGTTCTGCATAGATCGGCATAGATGCAGGATATACGCTCATTGTGAAGGTGTTGCTTCCGATGTCTGCACCATTAAGGATGTCTGCTGCCGCACAGAGATTCTCGAAACCGCCGCCGGCACAGCCTGCGATGATTCCCTGGTCTACGAGAAGCTTTCCGTCAACGATCTTGCTGTGAAGGTCGAAATCAACCTTATCACCGAAGGAAACCTTTGCCCTCTTCTCTGCCTCGGCAAGCACATCGGAAAGATTTGCATTAACTTCTTCGATAGTGTAGGTATTTGAAGGGTGGAAAGGCATTGCGATCATCGGCTTGATAGCAGAAAGATCAACAGTTACGAGCTCATCATAATAAGCTGTCTCAGCCGGTCTTAACTCTTTATATTCACCCTCACGTCCGTGGATCTCGTAGAATTCTCTTACTTTCTCATCTGTCTCCCAGATTGATGAAAGGCAGGTGGTCTCAGTGGTCATTACGTCGATTCCGATCCTGAAATCAGCCGAAAGCTTGGCAACGCCGGGGCCGATGAATTCCATTACCTTGTTCTTAACGATTCCGTCCTTAAAGAGGTTTCCGATAAGGGCAAGAGCCACGTCCTGCGGTCCTACTCCGTATCCGACTTTTCCATCAAGATAGATCGCCACAACATCCGGATATGCCACGTCATAGGTCTGTCCGAGGAGCTGTTTTACAAGCTCTCCGCCGCCTTCTCCCATTGCCATGGTTCCGAGCGCACCATAACGTGTATGTGAATCAGATCCAAGTACCATTTTTCCGCAGCCTGCGAGCATTTCTCTCGCATACTGATGGATTACTGCCTGGTGAGGCGGTACATAGATTCCGCCATATTTTTTTGCAGCAGAAAGACCGAATACATGGTCATCTTCATTGATCGTTCCGCCTACAGCGCAGAGCGAATTATGGCAGTTTGTAAGTACGTAGGGAATGGGGAATTTTTCAAGTCCTGAAGCTCTTGCAGTCTGAATAATTCCAACATAAGTAATGTCGTGTGATGTAATACAGTCAAACTTAACCTTGAGATTATTCATATCAGCTGCTGTGTTATGTTTCTCAAGAATACTGTAGGCTATAGTCCCCTTCTTAGCCTCGTCTTTTGTTACAGAAATGCTTCCTGCATCCGAAACGATCTCCCTTCCGTTTCGGATGAAAACTCCCCCTCCGTTTACCTTTACTGCATCAACCATGTCTGATCTCTCCTTTGCTTAAAAAAATTTTTAGTAAAAGTTTAAAAAGACCGCAAATGCGGCTTTCTGCCATAAGTAAAAATATCTCTGTATATAGTAAAAGAGCCAGATTGCTGCGCATCCAGCTCTTTAACCGTTAAATTATTTCTTTGCCTTCTTTGGCAATGTTACCTTGTCTAAGTGCCAGATCTCATCAACATATTCCTGAATGGTTCTGTCGGATGAGAACTTTCCTGCTGCAGAAGTATTGAGAATGGCCTTCTTTGCCCAAAGATCACTGTCGCGATACTGCTTCTCAACCTTCTCCTGTGCATCCGCATAAGAACGGAAATCCTTCAAAATGAAATAAGTATCAGCCTTTGATGTGGACTTGGTATTCAAAAGTGAATTATAAAGGTCACGGAACATGTCCGGATCATCCTTTGAATAGAATCCGTTGACGAGCTGTGTAAGCACATCTCTTACATCTCTGTCATTATTGAAGATATCCATCGGATTGTATCCGCCGTTCTTCTCATATTCAATGACCTCATCAGCTGACAGTCCAAAGATGAACATATTGTCCTTGCCGACTTCCTCTGCCATTTCCACATTAGCACCGTCCATGGTACCAATCGTCAGAGCGCCGTTAAGCATGAATTTCATGTTTCCGGTTCCGGAAGCCTCTTTTGAAGCTGTGGAGATCTGCTCTGAAACATCAGCAGCCGAAACAATGATCTCGGCATTTGAAACCCTGTAATCCTCAATAAAGACGACCTTAAGCTTTCCTTTGATGGATTCATCATTGTTGACAACCTCAGCAACAGAGTTGATAAGCTTGATCGTAAGCTTGGCTGTTCTGTAGCCTGCAGCTGCTTTTGCACCGAAGATAAATGTTCTCGGATAAAAATCCATTCCCGGATTAGCCTTTATCTTATTGTAAAGATACATTACATGAAGAATGTTCAAAAGCTGTCTCTTGTACTCATGCAGTCTCTTTACCTGTACATCAAATATCGATCTCGGATCAACGACAATGCCGTTGTGATCTAAGATATACTTTGCAAGACGCTCTTTATTCCTGAATTTGATATTCATGAACTCCTTCTGAGCCTTCTTGTCCTCTGCATATATTTCAATGCCCTTTATCTTCGAGAGATCCTTGATCCATTCAGGACCTATGTGGTCTGTTACCCAGTCTGCAAGAAGCGGATTGGCATGAAGTAAGAATCTTCTCTGTGTGATACCGTTAGTCTTGTTATTGAACTTCTTAGGCATCATCTCATAGAAATCATGCAGCTCTCTGTTCTTTAAGATCTCGGTATGAAGTCTTGCAACACCGTTTACAGAGAAGCCTGCAACGATAGCAAGATAAGCCATTCTGATCTGTCCGTCATAGATGATCGCCATATTTCTGATCTTATCCTGACGACCCGGATACATCTCCTGTATCCTTAAGCAGAATCTGCGGTTGATCTCCTCAACGATCTGATAAACTCTCGGTAAAAGTCTTGAAAACAGCTCTATAGGCCATTTTTCAAGAGCCTCCGACATGATCGTGTGGTTTGTATAAGCGCAGGTCTTTGTGGTAACTTCCCACGCATCTTCCCATGACAGGCTGTAATCATCCATAAGAACTCTCATAAGCTCAGGAATCGCAACCGTCGGGTGTGTATCATTTAACTGGAAAATATTTTTCTCTGCAAAATTATGGATATCATCGTGATTTCTCATATATTTTGCAACTGCTTCCTGTACTGAAGCCGAAATAAAGAAATACTGCTGTTTAAGTCTGAGCTCTTTACCTGCATAGTGGTTATCGTTAGGATAAAGAACCTCTACGATATTCTTTGCAAGGTTATCCTGCTCTACCGCCTTACGGTAATCACCCTTATCAAAAGAGTCAAGCTGGAAGCATTCTACGGGCTCAGCATCCCATACTCTGAGAGTATTTACGATACCATTGCCATAGCCGACTATAGGCATATCATAAGGAACAGCCTGTACAGACTGATAATCCTCCTGAATGAACTTATTTCTGCCCTTCTCATCAGTTATGACCTTTACATAGCCGCCGAATTTAACTTCCTTTTTATATTCACGACGGCGGAGCTCGAAGGGATTGCCCTCACGAAGCCAGTCATCCGGAACCTCTATCTGGTATCCGTCACGGATCTTCTGCTTGAACATTCCATAACGATAGCGGATACCACATCCATAAGCACTGTAGCCTAAGGTTGCAAGTGAATCAAGGAAACATGCGGCAAGACGTCCAAGACCGCCGTTTCCGAGAGCCGCATCCGGCTCCTGATCCTCAACTATGTTGAGGTCGATCCCCATTTCATCCAAAGCTTCTTTTACTTCCTTGTACTCGCAAAGGTTAATAAGATTATTACCCAGCGCGCGGCCCATCAGAAATTCCATGGACATGTAATAAACGATCTTCGGATCCTCTTCTTCATAGGCCTTCTGGGTGGTCATCCAGTTCTCGATGATGTCATCCTTTACAGATACGCAGACAGCCTGGAAAAGCTGCTGCATATCTGCTTCTTTTACGGTCTTTCTGAAAAGAACCTTTACATTTTCTTCAATAGACTTCTTGAATTTTTCCTTGTCGAACTTACGTGAATTGAACAATAGTTCCTCCTCGCCCGCTCAGTCGTCAAAATATCCCGTACTGTCTGCTTTTTAAATTTTTTCAACGCCGAGCTTTACATGCTCACCATTGATATTCCACTCCTTGGAATATCCCCCTGCGTTACCGATAGTTACCTTGTCAGCCATGGCCTCCTTCATCACATAATCTTTGTTGTTTTCAAGATAAGCTCCGAGCTTGTCATTGCCCTCCAGTGAGATCGTGATCTTGTCCATGACTTCAAAACCGGCCTCCTTTCTCATTGTCTGAATCTTTGAGATAAGTTCTCTTACGAAACCTTCTTCAATGAGCTCCTCAGAAAGATTGGTGTCAAATACGACTGTTACGTTAGCATCACCCTGTTCAACGTATCCTTCCTTCTGGCTCATCTCAATAAGGAGATCCTCCTTTGATAATACAACCTCTGTACCGTTTGCGTCAAATTTAAGACATCCGTCAGACTCAAGTTTATCCATTGCATCATTTCCGTCAAGAGATGAAAGGATCTCCTTGATCTTTCCGAGCACTTTGCCGTACTTAGGACCTACTGTACGAAGCTGCGGCTTGAAGTTATATGTGGTAAATTCACGGACATCATCTGTGAAATCTACCTTCTTTACATTAAGCTCATCCTCAATGATCTCTTTGTAGAAATCAGAAAGAGCTCCGTCTGCACGTACGAACATCTGAGGAAGAGGCTGTCTGTTCTTGATATTGCAGGCATTTCTTGCTGCACGGCCGAGAACTACGATATCGACTACCTTTTCCATATCATCCTCGAGCTGCTTGTCGATAAATTTCTCGTCAACTGTCGGATAAGCGCAGAGATGGATCGACTCAGGTGCGTTCTTATCAGAGCTGCAAACGAGATTCTGATAGATCTGCTCTGTCATGAACGGGATCATAGGTGCTGCAGCCTTTGAGATCTCAAGAAGAGCTGTATAAAGAGTCATGTAAGCATTTATCTTATCCTGCTCCATGCCCTTTGCCCAATATCTCTTTCTTGAGCGGCGAACATACCAGTTACTCATTTCATCAACGAATTCCTGTAATGCCTTTGCAGCCTCGGTGATCTTATAATTTTCAAGGTCGTTGTCAACTTCTTTGATCGTAGAATTAAGCTTTGAAAGAAGCCATTTATCCATTACAGAAAGCTTCTCATAGTCAAGGCTGTATTTCGAAGCATCAAAGCCGTCAATATTTGCATAAAGTACATAGAATGCATAAGTATTCCAGAGTGTTCCCATGAACTTTCTCTGTCCCTCGACAACTGCCTTGTCGTGGAAACGGTTAGGAAGCCAGGGTGCACTGTTTACGTAGAAATACCAGCGGATCGCATCTGCACCATGCTTCTGCAGCGCATCGAAAGGATCTACGGCATTTCCCTTTGACTTACTCATCTTATTTCCGTCTTCATCAAGCACAAGACCCAAAACGATAACGTTCTTGTATGCCGGTGAATGGAAAAGAAGTGTTGACTCGGCAAGAAGTGAGTAGAACCATCCTCTTGTCTGGTCTACAGCCTCTGAAATGAAAGCTGCAGGATACTGTCTCTTAAATACTTCTTCATTCTCGAAAGGATAATGATGCTGTGCGAAAGGCATTGCTCCTGAGTCAAACCAACAGTCGATAACCTCTGATACTCTCTTCATCTTTCCTTTACATTCAGGACATTCGCAAAGGATCTCATCGATATAAGGTCTGTGAAGCTCTACCGTCTTTGCCTTCTCGTTTCCGGAAAGCTTATAGAGCTCTTCTCTCGATCCAATGGAGA
The DNA here is from genome assembly GCA_024682575.1 of Lachnospiraceae bacterium. Taxonomy (GTDB): domain Bacteria; phylum Bacillota; class Clostridia; order Lachnospirales; family Lachnospiraceae; genus NK4A144. The sequence goes on from JAIKZC010000108.1 coordinate 7,310, forward strand.
TTCTCTTTCCGCAGTCAGGGCACTCCCAGATATTGAGAGGTGTTCCCCAGTAACGGTTTCTTGAAACTGCCCAGTCCTGGATATTTCTGAGCCACTCACCGAAACGTCCTGTTCCGATAGTCTCAGGGATCCAGTTGATCTGGCTGTTATTCTCTAAAAGCTCATCCTTGACCTCTGTCATCTTGATGAACCATGACTCTCTTGCATAGTAGATAAGCGGGGTATCGCATCTCCAGCAGAAAGGATAGTCATGCTCGAAGCTCGGTGCGCTGAAGAGAAGTCCTCTGGCCTCGAGGTCTTTTAATACTTCCGGATCTGCCTTCTTAACAAAAAGTCCTGCAAAAGGAGTCTCCTTAGTCATGTTACCCTGGCTGTCAACGAACTGTACGAGAGGAAGGTCGTATTTTCTTCCTACGCGGGCATCGTCTTCACCGAATGCAGGTGCGATATGAACTACACCGGTACCATCTTCCATGGTTACATATCCGTCGCATACTACGAAGTGAGCCTTCTTTTTCTGCTTTGCAGCCTCTGCGCCTGCGCAGTCAAAAAGCGGGATATATTCTGTATGCTCAAGGTCTGTACCCTTGCACTTCTCGAGAACTTCATAAGGTGAGCAGGGATTTTCCTCTCCGCCTAAAACCTTCTCTAAAAGAGCCTCTGCGAGGATATATGTATAATCGTCTGCTGTGTGTACCTTTACGTAGGTTTCCTCAGGATTTACGCAAAGTGCAACGTTGGAAGGAAGTGTCCAGGGAGTGGTTGTCCATGCAAGGATGTACTCGTCCCTATCCTTAACCTTGAAACGTGCGATAGCTGAACGCTCTTTAACGTTCTTATAGCCCTGGGCAACCTCATGGCTGGAAAGAGGAGTACCGCAGCGAGGGCAGTAAGGAACGATTTTAAAGCCCTTGTAAAGAAGGCCTCTGTCCCAGATATTTTTAAGTGCCCACCATTCAGACTCGATATAGTTGTCCTCATAAGTTACATAAGGCTTCTCCATATCTGCCCAGAAACCAACGGATGATGAGAAATCCTCCCACATTCCCTTGTATTTCCATACTGACTCTTTACATTCCTTGATGAAAGGCTCAAGTCCGTATTTTTCTATCTGCTCTTTTCCGTCAAGGCCAAGCTTTTTCTCTACTTCAAGCTCTACCGGAAGTCCGTGTGTATCCCAGCCGGCTTTTCTCGGTACATAATAGCCCTTCATAGTTCTGTAACGAGGGATCATATCCTTGATAACACGGGTAAGAACGTGACCGATATGCGGCTTTCCGTTTGCTGTCGGCGGTCCGTCGTAGAAGGTGTAGGTCTCACCCTGTTTTCTCTGTTCCATTGACTTCTCGAAGATATCATGATCTTTCCAGAATTTCTCGATCTGTTTTTCTCTTGAGACGAAGTTCAGATCAGTATTGACTTTCTCGTACATTCTAAATTTCCTCCTCTGGTTACACTGATTGGACCTTGACTAAAAATCCGTTTGTCCAACTCCAAAATTTAAAAAAGAGGCTCAGTCCTATATTGTCTATAGGGCGGAGCCTCTTTGTTTTCCGTTGTACCACCTATACACACCATCATGTGCCATCTCTGTAACGTGAGATGAATACGGATCGACTTAATGGGCTGCCTTTCGGCGATACCGTTCAGAGTCACAGCTCGGAAGTGATTTTTCGTCATAGCCTTTATTCATTATTAAATTATTGTTTATCCAACAACTGCTTTATTATACTGAATTATT
>JAIKZC010000154.1 GCA_024682575.1 Lachnospiraceae bacterium
AAAGAAAAAGAAAATAAGTATAATGATTCCCTGCTACAATGAAGTAGAGAACGTTGGACCGATGAGTGAAGTCATAGTCGATATTATGACAAAGCAGCTTCAGAGATATGACTATGAGCTTATATTTATCGATAACCATTCGGAAGATGGAACAAGAGAAAAACTGGAAGAAATATGTGCCGGAAATCATAATATCAAGGCGATACTGAATGTTACAAACTTCGGTCAGTTTAATTCTCCTTTTTATGCTATGTGTCAGACAAGCGGAGACGCTGTAATTTCCATGAGCTGTGATTTTCAGGATCCTCCGGAAATGATACCGCAATATGTCGAGCAGTGGGAAAAGGGATATAAGATTGTCAGTGCTATAAAGACTACCAGCAAAGAAAACAGTTTTATTTTCTTTATGCGTAAATGTTATTATAAACTGATAAAGAATATGTCGACTGTAAAGATGATCGAGAATTTTACGGGAACAGGTCTTTATGATAAGTCATTTATTGATCTTTTGAGAGAACTTGATGATCCTATTCCTTATCTCAGAGGTATAGTTGCGGAATATAATTTCAAGCGCAAGGAAATTCCTTTTGAACAGCCTAAAAGGCGTGCAGGAACAACCAGCAATAATTTTTATTCTCTATATGATGCAGCGATGCTCTCTATTACATCATATACAAAAGTCGGACTTCGTATTGCAACATTCATAGGTTTCTTTGCGGGAGTTATCAGTTTTATAATTGCTTTGGTTTACTTATTTTTAAAGTTGACAAACTGGTATCATTTTAGTGCAGGATATGCCCCGATGGTAATCGGTGTATTCCTTATAGGTTCTTTGCAGCTCTTTTTCATAGGGCTTTTGGGCGAATATATTTTGAATATAAATACCCGAATTATGCACAGACCGCTTGTTGTAGAAGAACGAAGAATTAATTTTGAGACCGGGGATGAGAGCAGAAATGAGACTGGACGTATTATATCAGATAAACGATAAATATGCACCTTATTGCGGAGTTTCAATGACCTCGCTATTTGAAAATAACAAGCATATGGAAGAAATAAGAGTTTTCATTCTGGGTGAAAAACTCTCTTCTTCGTCTGAGTCAAAATTCAGATTATTGGCAGCAAAATATAAACGATCTATCTGTTTTATAAATACAGAGAAACTGATGGTAATGATGAGGCAGCTTAAAATGCCTACTTACAGAGGATCCTATGCTGCAAATATGAGACTTTTTCTGCCATATGTACTGGGCGACGATATAGACAGGATTCTTTATCTTGATGCAGATACAATTGTTACCGGCATGCTGGATGAGTTGCTTATAATGCCAATGGAAGGACATCCGCTGGCTATGAGCCTTGATTCTCTGGTCAGAATGCATAAGTCAAGACTAGGATTTACGCAGGCTGATTATTATTATAATTCCGGAGTCATACTTTTTTCGATGAAGCAATGGCGTGAAATGCGATGCTCGGAAAGAATATGTAATCATGTTAAGAATGTCAGGGCGTGGTATCCTTCTCCGGATCAGGATCTTTTGAATGTAGTCCTTAAGGGAGAGATATTAAAGCTTCCGCCTGAATATAACCTGCAGCCGGCATATCTTGCGTTTTCACTGAAGGATTATTTTGCCACCTTCGGTGGGAGAGGATTCTATAAACGCAAGGAGATTCAGGATGCAATTTCGGCTCCTAGAATTTATCATTTCTTCCGTTTTGTGGGTGAATTTCCATGGAACAGGGATAATGTTCATCCGGATAATGATCTATTCGATAAATATCTGGCCATTTCTCCATGGAATGATTATGAAAAGAAAAAGGCCAGAATAGGTCTTGTGTTAAAAATTGAGAAGATCATATATAAGCGAATTCCAAGAGCTGTATTTATAAGGCTTTTTAGAATTGCTTATGAGAATTTTATATACAAAGCCAACAAAGACTCCATGAAATATAAGATTAATAAGACAATGTAAATAATATGAAAATATCAATAATAATACCGGTATATAATACCGACAGGAACTATCTTTCGGAATCACTTGAGTCCTGCCTGAATCAGACCATTTCTGATGAGGTAGAAGTAATTGCCGTAAATGATGGTTCAACTAATGGAGCTGATAAGCTTTTAAAAGAATATGCGGATAGATATCCGGCATTAAAACTGATAGATCAAAAAAATCAGGGAACCTCAGTCGCCCGAAACAGCGGATTAGAAGCTGCCTTGGGCGACTATATCATGTTTGTCGATGCAGATGACTGGATAGAAGAGGACTGCTGTGAGAAGGCTTTAAGAGAAGCATACAGAACAAATTCAGATATAGTGTTTTTTGGATATGCTACGAATTATACCAATAGAGAGATCAACAGAGTTCTTGAAAAGGTTCCTGAAGGTGTTTTTGAAAGAGAAAGCCTGCAGCTTGCTATTCTTAAAGGAAATCCTGCGTTTGGACCTGTAGAGGTCGGCGCTCCCTGGGGAAAACTCATACGCGCCAGTATCATACGGGAGGATAATATAAGATATACTCCTGGTCTGAAAAAAGGACAGGATACCGTATTTGTACTCGATCTTTTGGAGCATTGCTCGACTTTTTCATATTTCAGTTATCTGGGATATCATTACAGAATGTTAGGAAGCTCTGTAAGTCATCGCTATAATTCTCAAATAATAAAGATAATGGAAAAAACTCTAAATGCTTATAGCCTTTTTGTTGATAAATACAGGAAGAATGAAATATTCAGAGAGGCTGTAAGAAGAAAGTACTACAGAGTGCTTGTAGGTGAGTACCTTATGCTGGATTTTTGTCATCCTGACAATAAAAAGAAATATTCAGAAAAAAAATCCGGTTTTTTATCGGTCATAGATAGGGAGCCTTATAAAAAGCTTATTTCAATTGTACAGGTATCCGGAATTTATGACAAAATTCAGTTGTTTTTAATAAGAAAAAAATCCATAGCTCTTTTATTTATGATAAAAAGCTTTGAAATTTTTTTGAGAAGTCTCGTTATACGTCAATTCGGAAAATAATGGAAAAGATATAAAATGATATCAATGACAATAACCTCTTTTAGTTTTTTTATATTTTTAAT
>JAIKZC010000230.1 GCA_024682575.1 Lachnospiraceae bacterium
AACTGACAAAAATTGGAGAATTGCTTATGGATAAAGAAAAGGTCAGCGGCATTTTAGATGCCGGAAGTGATATATTAAATCGGGTTGATGGAGCTATCAAGACAGGAAATTACAGCAGCCTGAATTCGGAGATCAGGACAACGCTTAAAAATACGCTTGAGAACAATCCTACAGCATCGGAAACTGTGACAAAACAGGCTGACAGACGTTCGACCATGCAGCAGCAGATGGCTGAGACAATGAGAAAACAGCGTGAGCGTAATGCAGCAATGTCAATGTACAGCGGTAGATTAAAGAGAACGGACAGTGTATCTGTACCAAATGCAAAAAAACCTGAAGTTGTGAATTCTAAGAAAAAATTTGAAGCCACTCCTTTTGCAAGACGAAAGGTAAGTAAGCTTCAGGGTGTAGGAGAAATAGCTGTTGGAATCATAATTTCACTAGTAACGATCATTTCTTCCTTGTGGATAGTGATAGCGGCAGCTCTCGTTGGAGGCGGAACGGCATCAGGTGTGACAGGGATAATTCTGCTTCTCATATTGGCCTTTGCGGTTATTCTGATAGTCAGGGGAGCCATGAAAAATAAGCTTGCCAGAAGATTCAACGAATATGCTGTTACAGTAGGAAATAAAGGATATATTACGGTCAAGGATCTTGGAAATGCCTCCGGTCAGACCGAAAAAGAAACATTAAAAAGCCTTACTCAGATGAAAAAAGCCGGTTATCTTCCTTATGCGGAATTCGATGAGAGCAGAACGACAATGATGTTTACAGAAGAAGTTATCGATGAGTATAAAATGAGTATGAAGGCAAGACTGGAAGAGGAAAGACTAGAGCTTGCCAAAAGGGCTGCAGAAGAAAATCTTCCTACGGATACGCTTAATCTTATAGAAGAGGGCGAAACTTATATAAAGAAGGTAAGGGCTTATAATGACAGGATAGCTGACAGTGAAGAAATGTCAGATAAGCTTTACAGGATGGAAGATACGATGAAGAGAATATTTGAGAGGGTCAGGAAGAATCCTTCAAATACCGGCTATTTAAGAAAATTTATGTCATACTATCTTCCTACTACGGAGAAGCTTCTTGATGCATATATATCCTTAAGTGACAGCTCAGCGGGAAATGGAGAGAATGTTGTGCAGACAAAGGCAGAGATAGAAGAGACAATGGATACTCTATGTTCTGCATATGAAAATATTCTTGATGAAATGTTTGATGATATTGCGCTTGATATAAGTTCCGATATATCGGTAATGAAAACGATGATGCAGCAGGATGGGATCGCACCTGAAAGTGGATTTAAGGAAAATAACGATAATAAGTAAAATAATATTATAAGGAGAGCATAAAAATGGCAGACGATTTTAAGGATCTTGAAGTTAGTGCACCTACATTGAGCTTTGGAGCAGATATTCCACAGACTAAGGAAGAAATTGTTTTAAGCGTGGATGGAAGCGGTAAAGAGCTCAATCTGACAGAGGAGATGAAACAGAGGGCAAATCTTACGGCTGAGGAGCAGGCACAGGTTGATGCCTTTGCTGATCAGATAGATATTAAAAATACTCAGGCCATTCTTTCGTACGGAGCACAGACACAGACAAAGCTTTCATCTTTTTCAGAGAAGGCGCTTGAAAATGTCCGCACAAAAGACATGGGCGAAGTTGGTGGAATGATCACAGATCTCGTAGGTCAGCTTAAGGATTTTGAAGTTGCGGAAGATGAGAAGGGACCTTTCGCATTCTTTAAGAAAAGTGCAAATAAACTAGGAAATTTGAAGACCAAATATAATAAGGTAGAGGCAAATATCAATGTCATCACAACAGAGCTTGAAAAGCATCAGGTAACACTGATGAAGGACATTGATATCATGGATAAGATGTATGCCATGAACCTTAATTATTTCAAAGAGCTTACAATGTATATCCTTGCGGGTAAGAAAAAGCTTGAAGATGTGAGAAACGGTGAGCTTGTAGAACTTCAAAAAAAGGCTGAAACATCGGGACTGGCAGAGGATGTACAGTCCGCAAAGGATTTATCCGAGCTTTGTGACCGCTTTGAGAAAAAGATATACGATCTCGAACTTACAAGGACTATAGCTCTTCAGACCGGCCCGCAGATACGTATGGTTCAGAATTCCGATACAATAATGGTAGAGAAAATCCAGTCGACCATTGTAAACACTATTCCTCTTTGGAAAAATCAGATGGTTATTGCGCTGGGGGTTGAGCATGCAGGTCAGGCGGCAAAGGCACAGAAAGAAGTCACGGATATGACCAATGAGCTGCTGAAAAAGAATGCGGATGCGCTCAAAATTGCAACTATTGAAACTGCAAAGGCTTCAGAACGCGGCATAGTGGATATTGAAACACTTAAACATACCAATGAGACCCTTATCTCCACACTTGATGAGGTTATGAAGGTTCAGACAGAAGGTAAGGAAAGACGCCGTGCAGCTGAACAGGAACTTGCAGGTATTGAGAACGAACTTAAAGAAAAAATGCTTCAGGCAAGCAGAAAGTAAGAAAAGTTTATCTGATAAAGCCCCGTGATCAAAGCGGGGCTTATATTTTTTGATGGCGGATATTGCATTTTTCAAAGAGCAGCTATTGAAAACTATCATATAAATAAGTAAAATATGACTTAGAGAGAACCTATAGGAGAGTTATTTTAAAAAATGGAAAAAACAAAGAATTTTATTGAGCAGGCAATTGACAAGGATTTGGCAGAGGGTGTCTACAGCACGGTTCATACCAGATTTCCCCCCGAACCTAACGGTTACCTGCATATCGGTCATGCGAAGTCGATCATCCTGAATTCAGGACTTGCTAAAGAGTATGGCGGAAAGTTTAACCTTCGTTTTGATGATACTAACCCGACAAAGGAAAAGTCGGAATTTGTTGATTCAATAAAGGCCGATGTTGAATGGCTTGGAGCAGAGTGGGAAGACAGACTTTTCTTCGCTTCAAACTATTTTGATCAGATGTATGAATATGCAGTAAAACTTGTAAAAAAGGGAAAAGCATATGTATCGGATCTTTCTGCGGATGAGATAAGAGAGTACAGAGGTACACTTACCGAACCCGGAAAAGAGGATCCCTACAGTTCCAGATCTATAGAAGAAAATCTTCAGCTTTTCGAGGATATGAAAGCCGGAAAGTATGAAGATGGCTCAAAAGTATTAAGAGCAAGGATAGATATGTCATCGCCTAATATAAATATGCGCGATCCGATCATATACAGAATAGCTCATCTTACACACCAGAATACAGGAGATAAATGGTGCATTTATCCTATGTATGATTTCGCACATCCTCTTGAGGATGCGATCGAGGGAATAACACATTCGATCTGTACGCTTGAGTTTGAGGATCACAGACCTCTTTACAACTGGGTAGTTCAGGAGTGTGAATGCGAAAATCCTCCGAGACAGATAGAATTTGCAAAGCTTTATCTTAACCATGTTGTAACAGGCAAGAGATATATAAAGAAGCTTGTAGAGGATAAGGTTGTTGACGGATGGGATGATCCGAGACTTGTTTCCATAGCAGGACTTAGAAGAAGAGGATATACGCCTGAGTCAATAAGGATGTTTGTTGAGCTCAGCGGAATCTCAAAATCACAGTCAACATCAGAGATGGATCTGCTTGAATACTGCGTAAGAGAAGATCTTAAGCCTAAGGCAAAAAGACTTATGGCAGTTCTGCATCCGCTTAAACTTATAATTGATAACTATCCGGAGGGACAGACCGAGATGCTCGATGCTGTAAATAATCCGGAGAATGAAGAGCTTGGAAGCCGTAAGATTCCATTTGGACGTGAACTTTATATTGAGCGTGAAGACTTTATGGAAGAGCCTCCGAAGAAATATTTCAGACTTTTCCCGGGAAATGAAGTCAGACTTATGCATGCTTATTTTGTTAAGTGCGTCGGCTTTGACAAGGATGAAAACGGAAATATTACGGCAGTTCATTGTACTTATGACCCTGAAACAAAGCAGGGAACAGGCTTTACAGGAAGAAAAGTTAAGGGAACAATACATTGGGTAAAGGCTGATACAGCTGTGAGGGTGACAGCAAGATTGTACAACAGCCTTATTGATGAAACTAAAGAAGTTTATGATGAAGAGGGAAACGTGAATGTTAACCCGAATTCTCTTGAACTTATAGATGATTGTTATGTAGAACCTGAACTTGCCGAAGCAAAGGCATATGACAGTTTTCAGTTCGTACGAAACGGATTTTTCACAGTTGATGCAAAGGATTCCAAAGAAGGAGCACCGGTATTTAACCGAATCGTTTCACTGAAGAGTTCATTTAAGCTTCCGGCAGCACAGTAAGCAAAAGCATTTGTAAAGGAGAAAACTTATGGGACTTTTTTCTGGGCTTGAAAAGATGGGAATGAACAATGTGTCTAAGGACAATCTCTTCACGGGAGCAAAAAAGGAAGAAGCTGCGTCGGGTAAAGCGGCGGCAGCAGCTGCACCGGTGCAGCCCAAAAAGAGAAATGAGATGGATTATCTCATTGATAAGACGCATGAGTGTCCTGTCTGTTCGACTAAGTTTAAGAATAGGGGTGTAAAAGCAGGAAGAGTCAGGATGATAGGTCAGGATATTGATCTGAGACCTAAATATGAGCAGCTTGACCAGCTTAAATATGGTGTTCTGGTCTGTCCTAATTGTGGATATGCGGCAGTTGAAAGCTTCTTCAAGGGCGTATATGACAGACAGAAGAAAATGATAGAAGACAGCATTCCTAAGCCTGTTACCTACAAAGAGCCTGAAGCGGAATACAGCTATGATGATGCACTCATGCGCTATCAGCTTGCTGTTGCCTGCAGTATGGCAAAACAGGCGAAGGATTCTGAGAAGGCTTATACCTGCCTTAGAATGGCATGGCTCTTAAGAGGAAAAGCCGAGGGACTTGACCAGTCTGCAGCTGATTATCAGGAACAGCTTAAAGCTTGCAAGGAAGATGAAAAAGAGGCAATTACGCTCGCATATGAGGGCTTTGTAGGAGCTCTTAAGATGGAAGACTTCCCTATAGCGGGAATGGATCAGCAGACACTTAATTATCTTTTGGCTGCACTTGCTTTCCAGCTGGATAAAAATGAAATTGCTGCAAGATTTGTATCAGCAGTTATTACAAGCGCTAATTCAAGTGCCCGTCTTAAGGATAAAGCACGCGATCTTAAAGATGCTATTGCTGCAAAGATCAAGGGTGAAGAAGAATAAAATAAGTTCTTTGAAATGAGCTCTGGGGACGTTGTTTAGGTATCATTTTGCAAATGCAAAATGATACCTAAACAACGTCCCCAGAGCTCATTCCTATGTTAGATTAGCAAAAAATGTTCATAAAAATTTTATAGCTTTATCTGAGCCTGTAAATATACCTTTTTACAGCCTTGCACACTATAAAAAACTTGATTTTGAGTCCATGTGTTTTATAATTTAATTGTGAACAATTGCAGGCTATTATATTGCTGCAGTAATCCAGGATAATAATCGTACTTATGGGGCGGGGTGACAAATGGATAATGCAAGGTTAGACTGCATGAAGATAGAGGAGCAGCTATGCTTCCCGCTTTATGCATGTTCGAAAGAAATAGTAAGAAAGTATAAGCCTTTTCTTGACGAATTGGGCCTGACTTATACGCAGTATATCACGATGATAGTTCTTTGGGAGAAGAAAGAGACGAATGTCAAGGAACTCGGAGAAAGACTCTACCTTGATTCCGGTACCTTAACGCCGTTATTAAAAAAACTTGAAAGCAAAGGATATATTACTAGAAAAAGATCTACAGCGGACGAGAGAAACCTTCTCGTAAAAATAACCGAAGAAGGTATGGGTTTGGGAGAAAAGGCTAAGGATATTCCGGAAAGGATATTGAAGGCTATTGGATTAGATCAGGAAGAAGTCAGTAAACTTCATGAAGTTACTTATGATATTTTAGAAAGGCTGAACTGATTTGGTAAACTGGGTCGGGCATCTTGCCTGACCCTTTTTTACTTTATAGGAAATTTCGACTTTTGAACTAATTAATCCTAATGTATGTTCGAATTGATAAAGGGTGAAATGACAAGGAAATGGGACGACAAAAAGACGATATCGAATTAGAAGATATAGAAACCATCTTCTCCAAAATCGTCATCAAGTTCATCGTCATTTAGGAAATAATCCAAATCCAAAAGTTCATCCTCGCTCATATTGCGAATGTCCTTGGAAGAAAAACCCTCTGGTGGATTATCAATGTATTTTTTGCGCAGTTTCTCGATGTTTTGTTTCATGTTGGCAACCTCCTAAAAGGAGTATACCAAGTATAGTCTTTAAAATAAAGTTATGCAGAAGAACGCAATCCACGAGACTTGGACATTGCTCTCTCGTATAATTTTTCAAGAGAAACGCGCGTGTGATTAAAATATAGTTCCATGAACAGCATGGTTGAGCCACAATCGCACTTTAGAGGATCATAGCCGAAGGCGGCAAGCTGTGCAGTACGCCATTTATTAAAACCACGCAGGAAAGGATGTTTTTCTTTTGAAATAGCGCGGTTAAGATTTTTGTCAATATCCCTGTGACGGGCATAAATACCACCATAACGAATCATTTTAAAGTGTTTTTCTGGGATATGGCGAATAAGACGTTCAATGAATTCAGTAGCAGGAATGGTTTCTTCTACATATTTGTCATCTTCGTGACGATTGTAGTGAAAGGTAACAATTGTACCATCATATTTGTCAATACGTGAAGTTGCAATGACCGGTCTGCCAAGGTAACGCCCGACATATTTTATTACGGTGGTGGGATTGCATTTGTTTGGTTTTGCATAAACATAAAAACCCTGTTTGTTTTTGTTATAACATTCAGCAATGACTTTCTTAAAAGAAAAGCCAAGGTAAGGTTTTAACTCATGTAAGAGGGCAGTCTGGAAAGAACTGCGAAGAAGTTTGTAGTTAAAATGAGTTACATTTCGCCATTCGCCATTATCACTGTATCCACCTTCAGATATAAGACAGTGAATATGGGGATTCCATTTCAGGTCACGCCCAAAAGTATGTAAGACCATGATAAACCCAGGAGTAAAGTTTTTGGATTTGTTGATTTTATGGAACATATGGCAGATAACACTATTAACAGCATGAAAAAGGCAGTTGAGAAGGGAACGATCCTGTAAGAAGAAAATCCTTAAATTTTCTGCAATGGTAAAAACACAATGTCTATGATTAACCTTAACAAGTTTGAAGGACATGTTGGTTGTACGTTCCATGGAATACTTATTTCCACATGAAGGGCAAAAGCGGCTGTGACATCGAAATGGAACAAATTTAAGTTTGCCGCAATCAGGACAGCCGTACATAACCCCACCAAAGTCGGGATTACCGCAATTAATCATCTTGTCAATGTTTTCAATGACAGATGAGCGAGGCTTCATTGTGAAAATAATAGTTTCATAGTAGTCGGTAAAAATTTTTTGCAGTATGTTCATAAGACTATTATGAAGGAAGATGGCACAAAAGAAAACCCCACCCCTCATGAATGAGGGGCAGGGGAGTTGAAGTGCCAAAGGCACTTTTTTATCAAATTTTTTACTTCTTCCGCACCGGGATCGCGATAAAGGAACTGTGGCTGCGGCCGATAACATTTACAGCAATTTCGCAGATATCACCGTCGACGGCTTCACCCGCTGCATCGATATAGGCGAAAGCCTTCTCAAAATACTCCATTCTGGAGGAAACATAAAAATCAGTATTGCCTATCTTATCAGCGGGTGTCCGGATAACCCCATATAGTGAGCGCTTGGAAGGGTATTCCAAGACTTCCTCATTATCAAAAATACGTTTGTCCAAAGAAAGCCTTTCAATATCGCTGACCTTTATAGCCAGACTCGTGACAGGGCGGAAATATTTATGCTTTAAATCCTCATAATTGTAAAAATGCATTATCTGCACTTCCGGGGAATTATAAAGAAAAGCATTGAATAGCTTGGCATTGTCACTGCTGTAGGGAATAAATTTGAGGGCGATATTATTCATATAAAGATAATCGTCACCAAGTTCATGAGCACTTCTGACCATCTTAAGGTTATCCTTGAGCCAGTGGCGCAGATGCTTGAGGTTTTCAATTTCAAGGTCCAGTTCTTCAAGCCTTTTATTACCGAGCTCGAGGAGAACATCATCATCCGACTCTATGATCTTCGAAATATTATTTAAGCTGAAAGAGCATTTCCGCAAAAGACTTATTATAAAAGAACGCATAAGAGATTCTATTCCAAAGGTCCGGTAGCCGGACTCATTTCTTTTAGCCTTGATATAGCCGGCGGCTTCATATCTTCGTATCGTATTTGTGGTGACACCCAGTGCAGACGCGATATCTCCAACTCTTAAATTCTCAAGATTAAAATGCTTCATATATATTAACCAAAACCTTTCTAAATAATTAGTTTCAAACTATATATAATAGATAAAATTATTGTATCCTATTAAATACACTGTTGTTATAAATCTGATAAAAAAGATGAAAAATCTGTACTTTTTGATTATATCACACAAGTTTACGCGTTGACCATGACACAGTGTCATGGATTATGTTTAAATAAACAAACAATAGTGTCTGCGGCTTGCAGACCAGGAGGTAAGGTATGAAGAAAAGTGCTAAGATAAAGCGCTCTCTTGCATCGATCTTATCGGCGGCAATGCTCTTTTCGTCGGTATTTGGCAATGCAGGTCTGACGCCGGTAAGCGCAGATGACAGTGTAACAACATTTGAAGAATGGGAATTATCAAAAGATGATGAGGGTGTAAACGTAGCCAGATGGTCAGGTTC
>JAIKZC010000263.1 GCA_024682575.1 Lachnospiraceae bacterium
CCTAAGACAAAAGGTTTTAAGATGATTGGTGAACCTAATATTTCAGGAACAAATAATTCTGCTGAGAATATAAATGGAACGTATTCGGGAATAATTATTTCATAAGATATAAAAAGACAGATCGAGAATAGCAATGCTAAGTTTTTTTATGGATTTAAAAAAGTAGAAAATGGATATGAAATGTTTCCAGTAGTACCTGAATATGGAAAAATAGGAGAAGAGACATTCAAAATCAGAGAAAATAATAATTATTTAATGAAAGGACTGGCATCAAAAATGTTAAATAGTGATGGTAGTCTGGATATTAATAAAGCTCAGAATTTTCTAGATGAACTTTCATTGCGATTTGGAATGCAAAGTTACCCGGATGATGGAGCAAATTGCTATGATCCGGATAATCCGCTTGAAACAGATAATAAGAAATTATTAGAATCAGCATATAAATGGCTTATCGATGAATTGCATATACCTGTAAATAAACAAGAAGATTTCAGAAGATTTATGCATGCCTGCATGAGCGACATGTATTCAGTAAATGACTCAAAACCCAAGGCTTATGGAAATTTTTCGTTGTTAGACGTTATACAGAAATGGATTGGTAATACATTAGCTTTCGAAACGTTAAAGAAAACCCCTGAATATAAAAATGCTAAGGATTCCGTTAAAGAAGTTATGGACAAAAATACAATGGGGTATGAACAGACAATAGATGAGATTAATAAAATTTCAAATATTGATCCGGAAACATTTAATCAAATGATAGGTCCTTGTGCTTGTGATGCAAATGATTTTACTATGTCTTTATTTAATAATTTTGCTCTAAACACACTTCCTCAGAAGTACGACGAAAAAACTAAATCAGAGTTTACAATGTGGAGGGTTGAAATAGGACGCAATGATGAGGCTTCAAAACGAAAAAAATATTTAGAAAAAGAAGAAATTAAAGTAAAGAAAGATATTGATGATATAAAAAAATCAAAGGAAATTCCAGGAACAAATCCTGAAGTCATTGAACAATATGAAAATAATTTAAAGAATAAAACAGATGAACTCAAAAGAATTACTGATGAAATAAAAGAGATAACGAATGGTCCTGTACCTCAATATGATTTCCATGTTGCATCAAATATAGGTTCATTCATAGATTCTTCAGGAAAGAAACATTATCTGACAGTAGAAGGATTTGCCCCGACTAGTGAAGAATTTGGAAAAAATTCTCCACTATCTTACAAGCAGTATAAAATAGGAGTTTATGATTCAAAAAAAGCATTCGATAATTATTACTTCAAGCTGCCAAGGATTACAAAATCCGGAATGATAATTGATGCTTATAAAGGAGAAATAACCAGTGCTAATGTCTCCAAAGCAATTGACAACAGAGATAAAGGACCTACTACAAAATATAAAATTAAAAGTTTTTTAAGAGAAAATAAGGAAGAATTTGATGAGAATTTTAGAAGAGAGCCTACTCCACATAAAAGTATTGAACATAGTGCAGAAAAAATTCAGCAGAAACTTAATGATATAACGTTACACAAAGAACCCGAAAAAACTATTTTTGACAAAATGAAAGCTGTTTATTCAAGCCTTAACAGGCAATGTAGTGCATTGACAGATTCTGAGCGCAGGTTAAAAGCTGCGGTGAATACTCTTCTTCAAAAAGAAAATATGGATGCTTCAGAAAAAAATGAACTATCAGCAAATTTGTATGATTTGCAACGAGATTGTCAGGAAAAATTAGGTTTTGCCTATAAACAGAGAAAGGCTATGGAAAGGTTTTTTATGGGCATGACAAAGAAAGGATTAGAAGGATATAAGTATAATGAAATATTAAATAAAACAGAAATGAGCCTTTTGTCTAATGTTCTTAAGGATAGAGGTATCCAAAAAAATGAAATATTATTCATGCTATCACTTGACAGCCCGGAAAAATTATCTTTTGACAATGAAAAAGATAGAAATCTATTTACAAAGGAACCAACAGAAACATCAGCACTTTCTGATAGAATGAGCTATACAAAAGCAGATGCACTAGAGAGCTTTTATAATAAACTAAAAGCTGATGATAGAAAATTACATTTTAATTCTAGCAGGTTCAAAAAAGTTCTTACAGCATTAAAAGAAATAAAAGAGATTAATAATCAACTCAAAAAAGGAAATCTTAACGAAGAGGAAGAAAAAATAAAAAAAGGAACCTTAAACTATCTTACAGAAAATGTAAAAGAGAATGTTAAAAGATGGCTTTTGGAAGATAATCGTATTATATCGCACAGAGTGGACGATTTTGATAATAACAGGTTTAATACCATGTTTGCTCTTGCGTATGAATGCGATCCCGGTTGGGCTAAAAAAGCTTTTAAGACCATGGGGCTTTCCTATACAACTGGAATTAGTTCAGAAAGAAATCGCTTTTCTAAAATTGATGATGTAATAAATTATATACATCATAGTATAGTTGATAATGGACATACTGGTGGAAAAGTTCAAAATAATGAAAGATGGTTTAAGACAAAAATCAATTTAGGAATGCATGCTGATAATCAGACTACAAGGCGAAGACATAATACAAATAACAGGGTTAATGAAAATAACATGATAATGAATCGCTAATATTTATAGTTTCATAGCAATAAAAAATAAGGAGCGTTATTTCGTATCACTCCTTATTTAAGCATAAGCTGGTACGCTAAATAATTAGTGTCTGCTTAACAACTCAAAAAACGTTGATTTTATAAGGAATTCTTGCCTTGCTATGCAAGGCAAAGTGCAAGAAAATATTGGCCATATAACGTGTTTATAGGCTTTCTAGCTTGCACTTTGAGGCGAAATTCCATGTACAAATCTCCTGATTATGACTATGAGCAGTTAAGTTTCATTAATTTCAATACCACGTGCGGTTTGCAGTTGGATCCCAATAATGAATGGGTACGGATTTCCAAGAACCTTCCCTGGAGAGCTTGGGAAACCCTATATGCAGTTATGTTCCCCTCACCTACTGGTAACGTAGCAAAGCCATGCAGAATGGTTATGGGATCCTTGATAATCCAGCTGCGAATGGGGTACACGGATCGGGATCTTGTCGGGCAGATCCTTCAGAACCCGTATTATCAGTATTTCATTGGCCTGGAGGCATTTCAGCATGACGCTCCATTTAATCCGTCATTACTTGTCTTTTGGCGAAAACGGATCGATCTGGATTTTGTCATTAAAGCGAATAATATCCTGTGTGATGCAACTCCTACGGCTTTTGGATTCAGGAAACGCCGGAATAATACCCGGTATGGCACACTCATTGCAACGCAGATTTGTGATGCTACAGTAGCTCCGCAGTATATCCGCTATCCACAAGATACTTCTCTGCTTAACGAAGCAAGGCTCAAACTGGAGGGCATGATTGACTTCTTCTGTGAAACATATTTGCTGGAAAAGCCAAGAACATACCGCAAAATAGCGCATAAAGAGTATCTGGCAATAGCTAAGTCAAAGCGACCATCCGCAGAGAAGATACGTGCTGCTGTGAAAGCTCAGCTTAGCTACGTGCGCCGCGATATCGGCTATATCGATAACTTTATGGGTACTGGCTATGCTCCTGCTCGAAAGCATATCAACAACATCATTACAATTCATTTGTTGTATGATCAGCAGAAGTACATGTACGACAATAACACGCACAAAGTGGAAAAACGTATCGTCAGTATCAGTCAACCTTATGTCCGGCCTATCGTCCGTGGCAAAACGAAGGCACCAACCGAATTTGGGGCAAAGCTTCATCTAAGTCTTGACGAATCCGGATTTGGACGGATTGAGTATCTGTCTTTTGATGCATTCAATGAAGGCCCCATGCTGATTGATGCATTGAAAGCGTATCATTATCGAAATAACTGCTATCCGGAGCGGGTTCTTGTTGACCAGATATACCGTACAACGGCAAACATTCAGTTCTGTAAGGATAACGGCATTCGTATAAGTGGTCCAAAGCTTGGTCGCCCTTATCGGGATGAAAAGAAAGCCAAGAGAGTTCGGAAACAAGAAAGCCAGGACAACTCTGACCGCATTGAAATAGAACGTTATTTCAGTACCACCAAAAGGCGAAATGGCCTTGGATTGATCAATCGAAAAAGAAAGGACACTTCCCTTTCGACGATTGCGATGTCAGTTCTTGTAACAAACATATTTGGAACCTTCAAACATGCAGTTGAAGAGTTCGAAGCCAACGTATTAAAGA
>JAIKZC010000277.1 GCA_024682575.1 Lachnospiraceae bacterium
GTATTAATTAATAGTGACTGCATTCCTGTGTAGTCACTATTTTTATGCCTTAATATATAGCTAGTATAAATAAAGGGAGTTGCATGTGCTAATTTAAATTTAGGTCACAATATCAGGGAATTTAAGGCTTATCAATAAAAATTTGTATTGAAGTGCTATTGAAGTTCTTATTGAACTAGTTAAATAAAATATGAACAATTGAAAGCAGAGTGTACTATTACTTAAAATGAACAATTGATCCCTATTCCAACTTTCGGATAGTCCTATATCTGCTTCACTCATTCAATTGTTTATTGTTCAAAATCCTCTATGATGAACAATTGCGTATATCCAGATGGATAAAGGGATTAGAAGATGTTTGTAATTGTTTATTATTTTTAGGTATTCAGAAATTTTGAAAAGGCGGCCGGTTGGTCGCCTTTTTTGCGCCCATAAATGACAAACGCAACCGCAAAAAACCACTAAAAAATCCCTCTTATTTTCGTTAATTATTAAGGCATGTATACCTTTACTTTACTTTTCATACTGTATAGAATTAAAAACATAAAACGTTTAATCAAAAACGTTTAAGCAGGGTACGAAAAGGAAGGGAGAAAAGGATGAAAGAGAGGATTTTTAAGAAAAAAGGACGACATCTGGCATTGATATTGTCAGCGTCAATGGTCTTCTCGGCAATGGTTCCGGCACCTGTGCCGGTTTTTGCCGATGGGAAAAAAGAACTTGTAAGCTACGACTTCACGGATTACAGTTCGACGATCATAAATGATTCGTCGGGACAGGGTAGAGCTGGAGTCATGAGAAATTATGACAAAGGCGGATTCAAGGTTATAGATGCCAATATATATGGCCGCGAGGTAAAGGCTCTGTCACTCCCGGGCGGAGATGACGGAGGCTATCTGGAGTTTCCGGAGGGGATACTTGACGGCGAAGATGAAATAACTATCTCTGCCTGGGTCAGATTAAAGACCGATACGGCATATCAGAGAATATGGGATTTCGGAAACGGCCAGACAAATTATTTTTATCTGCTTTCGAATGGTGCCAATGATGGATTTAAGGGATATTCATCCGCCATTACGAAATCAGGCTGGAGTAATGAAAAGGGAATATCAAGTGGTGAAGATGGGGACATTGCGAAAAATAAATGGGTCCTTACAACTGTCACAATAGACGGCAGCGATATGAAACTTTATGCTGACGGAGAACTCGTTGGAGAGAAGGATACAGGCATAAGTGTTGCCGATCTTGGAAAACTTGATAAATGTTATCTCGGAAAAGGACAGTTCAGCGATCCTCCGACAAAGGCGGATTTTGCAGATGTAACTATATATAATTACGCAATGACCGAGGATGAAGTTGCGGATAAATGCAGCTTCGATGACGAGGATCTTCTTGCAGGAGATAAGGCGGAGCTTACGCTTGACGGGATTGATACCGAGGCGGTAACGGAGGATTTTGAACTTCCGCTTAAAGGCTCAAACGGCTCTGACATAAGCTGGTCCTGCAACAGCAGATATCTCAGCGTAAGCGGAGCAAATGCCGATGTTACGAGACCTGATGTTGGTGAGGATGATGCGGAGCTTACACTTACGGCAAATCTTGAGCTCGGCGATGCAAAGGATGAGAAGGATTTTGAACTCAAAATTCTTGCTGAGGAATCTGACG
Source organism: Lachnospiraceae bacterium (assembly GCA_024682575.1). Lineage (GTDB taxonomy): Bacteria > Bacillota > Clostridia > Lachnospirales > Lachnospiraceae > NK4A144. Next base: position 1,666 of record JAIKZC010000277.1, read on the forward strand.
AGGAAAAGGTAAAAAAAGACCTTGAAAAGATTTCCATAGAAAACGAAGCTGCTGTAACTGAAGATATAGAACTTCCAAAAAAGGGAGAAATATACGCTTCGGACATTAGCTGGGAGTCCTCTGATGAAGCGCATCTCAGCAGTTCGGGAAAAGTTACGAGACCGGCAGTGGGAGAAGATGATGTTAAAGTCACACTTACTGCAAAGGCAAAAAAAGGAAGCGCAGAAGCCGAGAAGAAATTTGAGCTTACTATTCTTGCAAGAAAAGAGGCAAACTCGATAGTTTCTTCTGATGAAATAAACGTAGAAAGCAAGGTTGGCGACGAGCCTTCACTTCCGAATTTCGTAAGAGTTTATTTTGCAGACGGAAGTAGTCAGAAGATGCTTATATCCTGGCCTTCGGAAATTGATAAGAGTAAATATTCAGAGCCCGGAAGTTTTGACATTAAAGGTTCCCTTGTTGGTATCGAGCATTCTTCAGTAGTTGCTCATGTCAAAGTCACCGAGGATTACAGTGAAGATGTCAGGATAGAGGCTAAGGGTTTTGAACTTGAGGATGTAAGCCTTGACGGAGATAAGGATACGATCCTTACCCAGAATATGGCGCGTGATCTTGCCTACCTTAAAAAACTTGATAATGACAGAATGCTCTATAATTTCAGAAAGACTTTTGGAGAGGACACAAAAGGCGCTGAGCCGCTTGGTGGCTGGGATGAGCCCACAGGACTTTTAAGAGGTCATTCTACAGGACATTATCTCTCAGCACTTTCACTTGCGTATGCGTCTACAGGTGATAAAGAGATCAAAGAAAAGCTTGACGAAATGATCCATGAGCTCAGAAGACTACAGAAGATGTCTAAGGGCAAGGCAAGTGATTTCAAGACAAAGGGAACCAGCCAGAGCGTATGGAGTACTGATCCGGAAGAATGGGGAGAAGGATTTATAAGTGCTTATTCTCCTGATCAGTTTGCATTACTTGAGGTTTATACACCCTATGCAACAATCTGGGCACCTTATTACACATTGCACAAACTTATGGCAGGTTTTATAGATGCATATCAGTACAGCGGAAATGAAGAAGCGCTCGAAACCGCAAAGGCTCTCGGAAGCTGGATTCATGACAGACTTGGTGCCTGCAGCGAGGAGCAGCGCTCAAAAATGTGGGATATGTATATCGCCGGAGAGCTTGGCGGAATGAATGAATCCATGGCAAAGCTCTATGAGATCACAGGTGACAGTGAATATTTAGAAACCGCAAAATATTTTGATAATACCAAATTCTTTAATAATTTAAGCCACAATATCGATGACATTCACGGACGTCATGCTAACCAGCATATCCCTCAGATAATAGGTGCTCTGGAGATTTTTGAAGCGACCGAAAAAGAGGGTGAGGCTGAGAAATATTATTACAAGGTTGCAAAGAATTTCTGGGACAGAGTTGTAAGAGACTATGCTTATTCCATAGGCGGAGTAGGAACCGGAGAAAACTTTAAGGAAGCCGGAAAGCAGGCAGCAAATATCAATACAGACAGAAACTGCGAGACCTGCGCAGCCTACAACATGCTGAAGCTCACAAAAATGCTCTATGAATATGATCCTGAGGATGCATCCTATATGGATTATTATGAGAGAGTTCTGGATAACCAGATCATTGCATCACAGGATCCGGATCAGGCGACAAGCAATGATGTTACTTATATGCTTCCTATAGGAAACGGCGTTAGAAAGACCTATTCCGATGATTATCAGAGCTTCACCTGCTGTCACGGAACCGGTATGGAAAATCACGTTAAATATCAGGAGGCAGCATATTTCAAAAAGGATGATACCCTTTACGTTAATCTTTATATGCCTACAACTGTAAACTGGAAGGAAAAGGGACTTAAGATAGTTCAGGAAAACGAATTCCCTTCAGAGGACTCAGTCATAAAAGTTGAATCTCTTGAAGCTGACTCTGATGAAAAGATCAATATGAAACTGAGGGTTCCTTACTGGGCAGTAAACGGATTTAAGGTAAAAGTAAACGGTGAGACTGTTGTCAAAGATGCTGATCCATCAAGTTATGTGGAATTGACAGAGCTTAAGAGCGGTGATGAAGTATCCGTAAATATGCCTTTTGGATATCATCTTTCCGCAACTCCCGATAAGATCGGCGGAAGCGAGATCGCAAGCGTAATGTACGGGCCTCTCGTTCTTGTTGCAAAGAGCAATGACACAAACTGGAAGACCTTGAGATTTGCAGAGAATATTGAAGCATCTATTAAGAAAAGTGATAAAGACGCTCTTACAATGACAACAAACGGACTCAGCTTTGAGCCTATGTACAGAGCGCATCACTATAATTATACGACTTACTTCAAGATTTTGCAGACAAGCGATGATGCGGAATATTATGATGTTAAGCTTACAAATGAGACTCCTAAATACGGTGAAGCTTCCGTTAACTCAGAGCTCGTTAAAGAGGGCAGTGATGTTGAACTTTCAGTAAAGAGTAAAGATGGATATAAGCTTAAATACATTAAAGTTAACGGAGAGAATCTCGAAGCTGATGAAAGCGGAAAATACCTTATAAAGAATGTTGATAAGGAGTTGAAGATCCTTGTAAGGTTTGCAAAAGATCTTCCCTCAGAAGCAGATCCGGACGCACTGGAGCTTGCAGCTGTCGCAGCTTCGGATTATACAGCTTCATGGGAAAATCTGGATGGAATCAACAATAAAAATAATGAGCCTTCAACATCTGCACCCGGAACAAATGTGGGCTGGGGCAACTGGTCACAGCAGCAGGGTTCAAAACACTGGATCTCATATACCTGGGACTATCCCGTAAAGCTCAATAAAAACGAAATTTACTGGTATGATGACGGCGGCGGAACGAGAGTACCTTCGGAAATAAGCTTTGAATATTCGGACGAAAACGGCGAATGGCATGAAGCTAAGATGAAGGATAATGACAAAGATATATTCATCCTTGATCGTTATAATACGGTAAAAGTTGAAACTGTCACCGCGACAGCACTCAGAATGAATCTTACGATCGCAGATTTTGACGGATGTGCAGGAACAGGAGTGCTCAGATGGAAGGTCAGCTATGAGGAGGATAAAACACCGAGTCAGCCTGACGCACCGGAAAAGCCTGAAACACCAAGTGATGCTGACGCACCTGAAAAGCCTGAAACACCGAGTCAGCCAGACGCACCTGAAACACCTGATACAGATGCAGAGGTTCAAAAGACCGCAAACGGATATATTCTTAAAAATGAGTATTTTACAGTAGAAACAGGTAAATACGGAGAAATATATTCGCTGCAGATAAATAATGACAAATTTAAT
>JAIKZC010000310.1 GCA_024682575.1 Lachnospiraceae bacterium
GAACAGTTACGGATATTCCTCTCAGTCACTAAAAAGAGGTGTTGAAAGATATCTGTCTCCTGAGTCAGGCAGAAGTGCTACTATGGTCTTGCCCTTGTTTTCAGGACGTTTTGCGAGAAGCTCTGCAGCCTTTAATGCAGCACCGGAGGAAATTCCCACAAGGATGCCCTCTGACCTTGCAAATGTACGTCCCTCTGCAAAAGCATCTTCATTTGTGATCCTTATTATTTCATCATATACCTTTGTGTTAAGTACATCCGGAACGAATCCTGCACCGATTCCCTGAATCTTATGGGCTCCTGATTTCCCCTCTGAAAGTACAGGACTGCCATCAGGCTCAACTGCAACGATCCTGATATCCGGATTCTTGGATTTCAGATATTCACCGATACCTGTGATCGTTCCGCCCGTACCTACACCTGCCACAAAGATATCGAGCTTTCCATCTGTCTGCTCCCAGATCTCGGGTCCGGTTGTGGCCTTATGCACTGCCGGATTTGCAGGATTTACAAACTGTCCTAAGATCACTGAACCTTCTATTTCTTTATTTAATTCCTCAGCCTTTGCAATAGCGCCCTTCATTCCCTTTGCGCCTTCTGTGAGTACAAGCTCTGCTCCATAAGCCTTGAGGAGATTTCTTCTCTCAACACTCATTGTATCAGGCAGCGTGAGAATAGCCTTATAGCCCTTTGCAGCTGCAACAGCAGCGAGTCCTATTCCTGTATTTCCGCTGGTAGGCTCAATAATTGTTGCTCCCGGCTTTAACAATCCTTTCTTTTCTGCATCCTCGATCATTGCAAGCGCGATCCTGTCCTTGACTGATCCTGCCGGATTCAGGTACTCCAGCTTTGCAAGGACCGTCGCTTCCCTGATCTCTCTCTTTTCTGCATATCTGCTAATCTTAAGTAAAGGTGTTCCCCCGATAAGTTCCAATGCACTGTTCTTTATATTACTCATACTGAATTACCTCCTGTATAAATGTTTTGTAACTGTTCAGGTACCCTGAACAGTTACAATGTTTTCTCATTTCTGTGTTGAATATATCCTAGCACAGCACTAGGTAATTGTACAGTAATAAAAACTTATGCTCTGCGATAACTTTTGGTTATCGCAGAGCATAATGACTTTTGGCTCTGACATCATTTTATTCGGCTTTTTTTATCAGTAACTCTTTTCCTTCAAACACGAAGGCAAGTTTTTTTATTTTATCCTCTGGATAGCCGGCTGAAAGCAGCTCCTGTTCATATTTCTTATCCTCTATCTGTTTTAGAGCCTTGTCTGCAAGCTCTTCGAGGCTTTTATCTTTTTCACTCCGTCTTTTTGATTTGAATTCGATTATTATCGCATTATTGTTTTTATCCTTCGGACGGAGCATCACATCATACCTTCCGAGTCCGCTCTCACGGTTTGACTTGACCTCATAGCTATTACGCAGTTCCACCAGCAGTCCAATTACAAGACCGTGGTAAAAATTCTCTGGTGCAGATTTCCCACTGCCATCGAAAGAGCTTATCATGCTTTCGCATATTTCCGTGAGCGTGTCCATCATGTCATCTATATTGCATTCGAGCAGTGCCTTTATGAAATAGCTGTAATTCTCCCCTGCGTTTTCAAACCACCTCTCCACCATGAGGTTAAAACAGCTTTTGACCTCAAAGTTTGTCAGTCTGAGCCTGTATCTCGAATCCGGCAGGTCCGCCGATACGATCTTCAGATATCCGCTTGCCAGCAAGAGGCTCCAGACTGCGTTTTTATTTTTTGACATTTCCCCGAAAACAAGCTGCTCATCAATCGTGGTCTCTATTATCCCACCGTTCAGCAGTGTCTCGAAGGATTTCTTGATCTCACCATCCCCCTCTTTTACGAGCTTCGACACAAGGGAATTAGAGCTTGTATTCGCCCAGTATGGCTGGTATTTTCCCTCCTGAAGAAAAGATATTATTGACCATGGATTATAAATCCCCTCTGTATTTCCAAATTTAAACCCATCGTACCATTTCTTTACTTCTTCTTTTTCTTCAGAATAGCCATACTCGTCAAGGGAATCAAAAACTTCTTTTTCAGTGAAGCCAAAACAGTCAGCATACTTTTCTGATGAATTAGTGATCACTTTCAGGTTATTCAGGTCTGAAAAAAGTGACTCACGGCTCACCCGTGTTATTCCTGTAAGCAGAGCCTTGTGCAGATATGGGTTGGTTTTCAGGGTTCCATTGAACATATTTCTCATGAACTCTACTATTTTATCCCAATAGCCGTTTACGTATGCTTCCTGCATCGGAGTGTCGTATTCGTCGATAAGTATTATGACCTTTTTTCCATAGTGATCACTTAACCAGCGGCAATAGGTATTTAAGCACTGTCCCGCTGTTCTCACATCCATATCATATGAGATATTGTCATAGAACTCTAAATCCTTGTCAGACATGCCCTCCTTCAAGAATCCCATACGTAATGCCAGTTCAGTCAATATCCAATTAAATTGTCCTATAGCATCTTCGTAACTGCCTGATTTAACATTTGCAAATGATATAAACAGCACCGGCCATTTCCCACATTCCTGCATCATCGTGGAATCCTTTGAAACTTCCAGCCCATTAAAAAGCTCCCTGCTGTTTTCCTGCCTTATGGAAAAAAACTTCTCAACCGTACTCAACATCAGAGTCTTACCAAAACGGCGCGGACGGGTTATCAGTGTCACTCCGTCATTTCCCTTCCACCATTCCGATATAAACTTTGTCTTATCTATATAAAAATTCCTGCTCTTAATAGTGTCTTCAAAATCCTGTATTCCAAGTCCTACCGTTCTTCTCATTACGATATGCCTCCCTCTAATGGCGCATGTTATTTTCTGATAAATTTGTTACTGTTCACACCTTGCAGTTGCTCACAGTAACTGGATTTGCCCATTTGATGATTGCCTTCGGCAATGGGGCAAATCCATATTTCCTGACTTATGTTTTCTTACGCTCAGCGCACACATATTTCACTTAGTGCTTCAGCACTTAGTGAAATAGCGTACAGAGTAGCAAGCGCGCAGAGCTGTGTGAACAGTAACATAAATTTCATTCAAATATCCGTTTGCACTATCTGTATATTTTATGAATATTATATCATACATGCTCACTGGTGTTGCGTTTCAATTATTCTCTATTCTTACTTTCTGCTCATCAGTTGGGGAAGGCCAGGGAAATTAGTTGTTCCAAAAACAAGTATCTTCCCAGGCAATCCTGAGTGCATTTCCCTCAACTATGTTCGCATTTGTCTTTAGGAAATCTATTTAAAAGCGTTAGCACCCCCATCTGAGATGGGGGTGCTAACGCTTTTAATCATAATTGCCCATTTGTAGGGCAACTCATATATTATACATAGGTTCAAGGGATATAATCCTTGCTAAGAACTGTCTTGTCCTTTCTTCTTTTGGATGGACAAAGATCTCGTCAGGTTTTCCTTCCTCAACGACCACACCATCATCCATAAAGATAACCTTGTCAGCAACATCCTGGGCAAATGACATTTCATGCGTGACCACTATCATCGTTATTCCCATTTTCGCCACTTTCTTTATGAGATCCAGAACCTCGCCTACCAGCTCCGGATCCAGTGCCGAGGTAGGCTCATCAAAAAGGATGACATCGGGTTTTAAAGCTATTGCTCTTGCTATCCCGACTCTTTGCTGCTGTCCTCCCGACAACTGTGACGGATAATAATCATATCTTTCCGAAAGTCCGACCCAGTCAAGGGTTTCCCTGGCAATCTTCAAAGCCTCTGCTTTTGTTTTTTTCTGAACCTGCGTAAGTCCTTCCATTACATTCTGCAAGGCTGTCTTATTGGCAAACAATCCGTAATTCTGAAATACGAACGCCGAATGCCGTCTGATATAAAGGATATCCTTTTTCGCCGCATTCTTAAAATTTATAAATTTAGTTCCAAACTTC
>JAIKZC010000322.1 GCA_024682575.1 Lachnospiraceae bacterium
GATATCAGAATTTTTAAGCATCTCATCAAGACTAGCTGCCTTGGCACCTGTAGCTTCGATCTGCTCTGCTGAAAGATAAGGATCATAGGCTAAGATCTCCATTCCGAATGCCATGGCACGTTTTGCAACTTCGCGGCCGATCGCGCCATAGCCTGCAAGACCAAGTTTCTTGCCATAAAGTTCGAAGCCGATGCCATAATCCGTATAGGGATGGTTTTCATCAAGAGGTCCCCAGATAACATTTTTAACATCCGGAACATTGTAGATATCGTCAACAGGAGCTCCCAGGTGCTCGCCCATGAGAAGTCCTGCAACAGCCCTTGTCATGAAACGTGTAGAAGCGATCATCATTCCCATGCAGTACTCTGCAACCGCAACAGCATTTCGTCCGGGTGTATAGGTAAGAGGGATACCCGCTGCCTTGAGAGTTTCATTGTCAACAGTTACAGGTGTTCCCTTTGCAACACCGATAAATTTCATTCCTGCATCGATCCAGGCCTTGATCGTATCTTTGCCTGCGACCTCATCTCCTAATACAATGATCTCTGCACCCATACATTCTTCACGGGTCATATCTTCTGTAACATTGCCCTTACCATGCTTTAATTCTCCGCAGACAGTTATTTCGCACTCCTTCTTTAATTTCTCAAGTTCTTCCTCCGGAAGTGCTGTACATAAAGCCAGCTTTCTCATATTAAAATCCTCCTTAAACTTCTCTCATATATAACTTCTTAAACTCTGCAGGCTGCGTGATAACCGGCATCCATTGCCTGATATATCATTGCCACGCGGCTGCAGTCACCGATAACATAATACTCATCTGCTTCATCACAGATCTCATCAACCCTTGCAGTTTTTGGTCTGAAACCAAGAGCACAGACTACAGAATCTGCCTCAACCAGGAAAGTTCCCTCTGCATTTTCAACCATTACACCTTTATCTGTGATCTCTGTTACCTTTGTGTTCAGATAAAGTTTTGCGCTTTCCTTTACATGGGGCATCAATCCGCCTCTGTAAAATGAATTTACTTCCATTGCCACATCCGGCTTCATTTCGATTATCGAAACTTCATGACCTTCATGCTTAAAGGAACATGCAGCCTCGGCACCTACAAGACCGCCTCCCATTATCGCAACTCTTTTACCGAGTTTTTCAGGATGAAGTTCTGCATCAACAGCCATTATCACGTTATCTCCGTCAATACCCTTGATCGGCGGCCTAAGCTCGTCAGAACCGATCGCTGCAAATAATGTATCCGGTGCAAATTTCTTTACAAAGTCCGCATCTACTTCTGTATTTAGAAGCACTTTGACTCCGGCACGTTCAACTCTTCTTTCTAAGACTTCACGGAGTTTTTTGATATCTTCTTTGAAAAATGCACTGCCTGCCGCATGCAGATTGCCCCCAAGGCATGAACTCTTTTCTGCAAGAGTTACGTCATGACCCCTTTTGGCTGCTGTGATCGCAGCTTCCATTCCGGCAGGACCACCGCCTGCAACAAGGATCTTCTTTTTCATCGACGCTTTAGGAAATCCGCATTTCTCCTGTAATTGCTGTCCCTGAGTCGGATTGACTGTACACTTGATCATTTCCAGCTGTCCTGTCGCTCCGAAGCATTCATAGCACCTGAGACAGGGATTTATATCATCACTCTTTCCCTCCAATGCTTTCTTTGGAAGATAAGGATCTGCTACAAGGGCACGTCCAAGTTCTACCAGATCAGCCTGTCCGCTTGCAATTATCTCTTCCATCTGTGCCGGATCATTTAATGAACCTACACAGGCAACCGGCTTCTTAACATGCTTTTTTATCTCAGCCGCGAGATAGACATTTACACCTCTCGGATAAAATGAATTCGGATGAGTTCTGCAGAACATTGCCGGATCTTCATGATTACCGCAGGAAATATTAAAGAGGTCAACCTTCGACTCTAAGAGCTTTGCAACTTCCACATAGTCTTTTAATGAAAGACCACCCTCCTGGAAATCATCACCATTCATTCGAAGCTCGATAGGGAAAAGAGGTCCGACATTTTTCCTTACCTCATCGAGAGTGAGCATCAGAAATCTTGCACGGTTCTCCAATGAACCTCCGAACTCATCTTTTCTTTTATTAAAGAGTGGTGAAAGGAACTGGTTAAATAACCAGCCGTGAGCCGCATGAACCTGAACCATATCGTAACCGACATCCTTACAGAGCTTTGCAGCCTTTCCGTAGGATTCTATGATTTCGTAAATAAGCTCCTTCGGCATCTCATATACATGACCTGCCGGCATATCACACTCGCTCGGTCCATATGCCTTTTCACAGGTTGCTATATCTCCGCCTACAGATGCCAGACCGCCATAGATTCCGCCATGTGAAAGCTGTATATTCGCATATCCGCCTGCATTATGAATGAGTCGGGTGGATTCTGTAAGTCCCTGTCTTACTCCAAAAGCATCGAGCTGAAGCTGTTTATTGTGGCTCTTTCCGGTTTTGGAATGAGGAATTGCCTCACCATAGGTTACAACTGAGCATCCTCCCAGAGCCTTTTCCTCAAGATAGGCAGCCATTTCCGGCGTAAAAAAGCCCTCTGTTGTTATCATGCTCGGGCTTGTCGGAGCTGCAATGATCCTGTTTTTTAATCTTAAATTTCCAATTCTTATAGAAGAAAAAAGATTGGGATATAATTTTTTTCCCGGAAATCTTTCCGACATAACTTTTCCTCCTTTTTTAGTTCTCAATTACATTTATAGATTACGTTTTTTATATCTATCACATCAATTAGTCTATTTCCGCTTTATAAAGGAAAATTTATCCTTTGTCCCCTATGCCGTTTTTACTGACCTGATAAAATTTTTGTTATATAATATTTTTCGACAAGGAGGTTTTTTATGACTCTACAGGATATCAACTGCTTTATGAAGCTTGCAGAAACCCTTAACTATACAAAAACCGCTGAAGAGCTTTTTATTTCACAGCCTGCAGTTACGAGACATATAAATACTCTTGAAGACGAACTCAAAATAAAACTCTTTGACCGTTCGATCAAAAGAAATATCAGTCTCACCGAATCCGGAAAACTCTACCTCAAGGGGCTCAGGAAATGTAAAAACATATATGAAAATACACTGAATACCATTTACAACAGTGCTCTTGCAGATCCGCTTATGGTAAATTTCTTACGCGGTACACGGATCCCGGATGATTTTGTCCTCGCCATCGAAAATTATATGAAAGAAAATCCGTCATTTAAGCATTTCAATAATTTCATAGATTCCTATAATTTTTCAGCTGCCATTGAAAAAGGGGAAATAGTGATTTGTCAGAGTGAATATCTTCCGAAAGACGGGAGATATAAAATTGTTCAGCTTACAGATGATCCTGTACCTTATTTTCTCCTGGCAGATAAAAAGCACCCGGGCTTGTCAGACCCTGAAGCTCCGGATTTTCAGAAGATAAAAGACACTACTCTTTTTCTTCCGAAAGATCTGCCGGATCCCCTAAAGGAAAAATATCTGCAGCAGATAAATAAACTCCTCGGCGGCGAACCTGCCGAGATAATGAATCTGGACAGTATGGACTCAGTTGAGCTTTTTCTTCGCTCAGGCCGATGTTTTACCATAGTCAGCGGATGGAGTACTCAGTTAGACTCCAAAAATACTGCTGCATATGAGATGGATTTTGCCTCAGCATATATGGCTATCTGGGATCCCGACAAATGCCTTCATCCACAGGTTGCAGACTTTATAAAAAGTCTTACGCCAGCAGCTCGGCTATCGCGATCGCATAATCATCCTGATTTGAAATAGAAATTTTTATATCAGAGGCACCGGCTTTTTCCATAGCTTCTTTTAATTCGCCTTTAAGGCTGCACACCGGTGCCCCGTTTTCCATTTTTAATGTTTCTACTCTTCTGAAATCAAACTCAATGTCCGGAAAATTTCCGCAGATCGATTTATATACCGCCTCTTTGACAGCGAACCTGCCGGCAAGGAATTGATAATAATCGCCTGACTTTTCAGCATACTCAACTTCCCTGCCGCTATAGGTTTTCTTTACAAAAGCACCTTCAGTTCTTTCATCCAGCTCTTTGATTTCTTTTATTGATACCAGGTCTATACCGACCCCCAGAACATTGGACATTTTATTTTCCTTAAATTTATTTATTCATGGCACGAACGGCGGAAATGACAATATTTCCTTCGATCTCCGATACCGGTGCCCCTCTCGAGCAGTCACAGATAACACTGTTGAAGCCCTGCAGCATCGGTCCGTAAGCATCGGCATGGCCAAATTGCTGTATAAGCTTTACCGCTGTATTTCCGACGTTAAGATCCGGCCAGATCAGTATATTTGCTTTTCCGGCTACCTTGCTCTCGCGATTGACTTTCTTTGCTGCAACTGCCGGTACTATAGCCGCATCAAGCTGAAATTCCCCGTCAATATCGAGATCCGGACGCTTCTCATTTGCTATCGAAAGAGCTTCGGTAACTTTATCAATCAGCTCTCCCTGACCGCTGCCCACTGTGGAATAGGAAATCATCGCGCATCTAGGTTCCCAGTCCAGCAGTTCTTTTACGGTATCACAAGCAGATATTGCGATATCCGCAAGCTGCTCTGCAGTGGGGTTAGTGCATACAGCACTGTCTCCTACCGCTAAAAGTGATCCTTCACTTCCTTCAAATCCCGGGATCTCACAAAGTCCTATGGAAGAAACCGTACTTATTCCTTCTTTTAGTCCGATTATCATCTGACCTGCAAGAAGTACATCTCCCGTTGTATTGTCTATCCCTGCAAAAGTAACGTCTGCCTCTCCCACAGCCTGCATTGCCATGGCAAAATAAAGCGGATCTTTCATTCTTCTGCTCATTGCCTTTTCTTTTAACTGACTGCCCGGAAGTGCAACATATTTAGAAATTACCTCATCTTTATAAGTCTGATCCTCAATGTCGATTATCTTAAAAACCGATTCATCATAGCCTCTTTCTTTAATCAGGCTCTTAATGTGTTCGCTGTTCCCTACAAGGATCGGAATGATATATCCTTCCCTTCCGGTCTCATAGGCAGCCTGCATCATTTTTTCGTTTTCTGCCTCCGGAAAGGCAACTCTTCCGGGGTTCGATGCGGCTTTTTCATATATTTTTTCAATCACATTCGTTTTCATTCCAACATGCCTTTCCGCTGTAATTCTTTGCTTCCTCAACTCCTGATAATACTCTGATCGCACCTGCAGCCATCGCTTCAAGTTCGAATTCACCCGGATAAGCGCTAACCGGAGCCATCCATGAGCAGGCCTCAGTTATATCCTTCACAAGTCTTTCATTGTGAACCATTCCGCCTCCAAGTAAGATTCCGTCAACTTTTCCATGAAGTGCCGCTGCCATTGCTCCGATATACTTAATTATCTGATACGTCATCGTATTCCAGATGAGTTCAGCCTTTTTATCTCCTTCATCTGCTCTCCTGATAACCTCTAAAGCATCTGAAGTTCCAAGCTGGTTTACAAATCCGCCTGTCTTTGTGGTAAGGCTTAAAGTCTCCTTTTTATCCGGGTGGTCATATGCATATCTGATCATTTCCGCTGCCGAGATTGAACCGCACCTTGTGGGTGTCATCGGTCCCTCTCCGCCGACTATGTCATTTCCGTCGATCATTTTTCCCTTGCGGTGAGCCGAAATGGAAATTCCACCTCCGATATGACAAACTACATAATTGCATTCCTCATATTTTTTACCGATCAGATCACTGTGTCTTATCGCGGTCTCTTTTAAGTTAAGAGCGTGCAGATGAACATTTCTGTAAACACCTTTTATGCCTGTGATCCTGGCTTCTGTGATGAGCTCATCCGTATCGGGCGGATTTACAACAAAAGCCGGTTTATTGTATTTAACTGCAAATTCATTTGCTATAAGTGAACCAAGCTGCGCCGGATGCGATACGCCGTTAGCTCCGCGTCTCGCATCGTTTAGCAGGATTTCGTCTACTTTATAGGTTCCTCCCTCTACAGGTAAAAGGCCGCCGCCCCTTCCGACGAAGGCATCAATTTTTTCAAGATCAACCTTTGCCTTTTCAAGTTCTCTTAAGATAACTTCTTTTCTGTAACCAAGCTGATCGGTTATGCTGTCAAACTCTGCAAGCTTTGCGGCATCATG
>JAIKZC010000353.1 GCA_024682575.1 Lachnospiraceae bacterium
GGACTGTTTTTTAAAGCATCGTCTTTTCCAAGAGCATTGGCGCTCTCCATTATTTCTTTTATATACGCAGGATTAATAAGACCCTTTTCTTCACGAGTTAAAGGACCGTTTACCGATGCTTTGTTTAAATCCTGCAGCTTCCGGATGTTAAGATAATTATTATAGTCATCACGGGCATTTTTCAGCTCATCCTCTGCAAGATACTCATTTAGAACGATTTCTCTCTGAATGGCGGAATCCAGTTCTTTTTTACAGGAATCTGCGGCTTCCACAGTATTTAATGTATATTTGTTAAAAAGTTCCTCCGAATACGCTTTGATCATATTTAACATTTTCATACGATCCTCAGCATTTTTTATCGGATGATTTTCGAGTTCATTGCAGACCTGTTCCAACACCTTCTTATAATATGAGATTATTTTCGTTTCCTGAGGATCCTTACGGTTTGCATCTAACTTCTCATTTATATTTACTCTCAGCGCAAAAAGACTGGAAAGAAAATCCAGATCTTTCATCGGCCATCCATTGGCAAGTAAAACTCTCTTTCCCTTAATATCCTCACGCGCAGTCTTAAGTCCTCTTGAATAATATGAGGACATATGATCAACATCATTATCAAGATATTTTTCCTTAAGAGTTTCTGCAAACTTAGCCTCAGAACTGGCATTGACCTTGCTTTTTCTAACAAAGTCATCTATCTTTTCCATGCTTCTTTCGAGCGAATCAAGCTCGGAAATAAGCATATTTCTGCAAAGACGGTCTTCTTCAATAGTGATCTTGCCATCTTTTGACAAATTCTTATGTGCCAGCTGAGCCAATACCATTCTTCTTCCACGTGAGAAAATCTCATCTATGGGATATAATGCATTTTCTGCCGGATATCCTGTGATACCCTTCATCTGCTCCTTGATCTTTCTCTTTTTACTGCTCGTAGGATCATCATCAGGACCGATTCCCGTCGTAGGAAGCTGATAGAAGATTTGCATAAAAGCAGTATTGCGCATCAGATCTACATGTAATTCCCCATCGGCTGTTCTGTAATTTTCTGCAGAGCATCTGAGAATTTCAGCCAGCATAGGATCTGTCGCATCCACTTTAGAAGCATCCTCCATCGACTTTTCATAAACCTGGTCAAGCAGCTTCCTGACATCCTTCAGATTTTTCTTACCTTCCTCTGTGAGGCTTCTGTTTGTATTCTGTCCCTTTATAAATTCATATAGATTTCCTGTATACAGATTATTATAAGCATAATATCTGTTTTTTTCTTTATTGGCCAATTGATCATTAGTTTGATCCATTGTATTATAATATTCTATTTCTATCTCAGCTTTTGTCTTTTGATATACAGGCTCGTCAAAATTAACAGATTTCATCATTACGGAATGGTTATACAAACCCTCCATGGAAAGATAATATTTTGCACCGATATCATCTTCCATCGGCAGATTATTATTCACATTATTATTAATTTCTCCGACCGGCAGCTTTTTTATTTCAATAGCTTTGTCTTCTTTTATTTCTCCGCTTTTATCTATCATATAGGGAACAAAAGTAAGCTTCTTATTTTTGTCAGCAAAAGCCTTTAATATCTCTGCTTTGCAGGCGATCTCCCAATTATCCGACCCGGGAACGAAGCTTTCCTTCTTATATCCCATTTCAGAAAGGACCTCAGAAACTTTTTTACCGTCTATACAAAAACGGTCAAGAGCTGTTTCTCCCTTTTTATCCAGGAGATCATACTGACCGGAGGTTTCATCCGTATAAATATCAAATATTTCGAGAAATACCATATTGGTTTCACGACGCATTTTTTCATCAATATTTTTATAATCAGTTTTCCGCCCCTGCATGTCATTCACTATATCTTCAATTCCGGCCTTGCTTGCAGGGTCGATAACAACATAGTTTAACCCATAAACATTTTCAGGGTGTCTGAATTTGTTTGATAAAATACTATCCAGTTTTTTATTGTGAGTTTCATTGAATAATACTTCTCTGTCTTTCAGCTTATTATTAAAAATACCTTTTTCTATTTCCTTTATATAATCCTCACTGAACGGAGAATCGATCTTTCCGTTAATATACGCCTCTAAAAGATCATCAGACGGACGACCTTCCAAAGGAAACTCATCCGATACCTTTACGTATCTCAGATAATCGAAAACTTCCTGCATTTCATCCACTTTAAGATCATTAAGTTTTCTTCCGGAAAGTTTCTTGTTTACCCTTTCCATTAAATGTCTGGCTATTGCCGTTGAAATACTTCCTTTTACAAGATTAATTTTGTTGTCAGGATCTGCCCGCGTCGACAGCTCGGTCATATCTCTGACAAAGGTCTGTATCCGGTTTAATTTATTGTAGATTTCACTGCCACCCATTTCATCAATATATGCAGATCTGTTGTATGCCGAATCTGCAAAATCAAGCTTACCTGTTGTATCCTGGAAGAAATCCAGTGAAAAAGCAGCCATCTCACCAAGCTTGCCGGCATAATTACCCAATTCTGTTATACTGCTTATATCTTTCATATCAAGAGCAGGAAATACCTCATTTGCAAATTTTTCCATAGCCTTTTTATGGATCCTTGCAAAATATCTGATATTTTCCTCATCCATAGGCGTATTCTTATCCGATATTGGATGCGCCTTAAGATCAGCAAGAAATCTATTTTGAATATCTCTCTTTTCTTCATCCGTTGCTTCAAGCAGTTTCTTAGTTGCCTCTGCATACGACCCGGAATCATCCTGCCCTAAATACCATGCCTTCATATCATGATATAGACTTATACGGCGGGTTGCCATCATGAAAGGATAGCTTTTGTTTAACTTAACTGCCTCATTCTTAAGATCCTCATCCTCAAAATAACCCTCTAGTTTTTTACTATTAACAGTCGACAGATCTATATATTCTTTCTTCTTATCATATATAAATTCAGGCGCATAAAATTTTTCAAAATAAGCCTCAGGCATGATATTATGTTTTTCTGCCCGAAGAGCATTAAGGTCTACCTCTTGATTGGCATTATTATTTTCAATTGCCAGATTCAGATTATTAAGAGCTTTTTCTTTGAGGAATAGGTTCTCATTAAGAAGCATATTTTTAGCATCCGTAAATGCGTTCTTCATGACAGCAAGCTGACCTCTGTCTGCCTGCCCCATCCTTGCGATCGTATCATTAAAGAAAGCATCTCCGTAAGATTCTATGTATTCTAAAATATCCTTACGGTCCTTGGCGCTATGAATCACACTTGTATCGATTTTTTCGCAGATTTCTCCCAATACCTTATACGCGCCTTCATATTCCGCTCTCTTTTCATCCGCGGGCGCAGTATTAGAGAGGATCTTTTCTATGATAGCCCTTTTCTGATATAAAGACGAGATCAGTTCAAGGTCAGCAGCAGGCCATCCATTTAAAAGCGCCATCCTTTTACCCTCTGCATTAGCCATTAACGCATCTATGCCATTAGCTCCGTTAACAAAATTATCAACTGCCTCCGGATCATCAAATACCTTTTTTATTTCATTAAGTCTGTCATGATCATTTGCCGCCAGTTTCATTCCACGAAGAACATAGGACAGTCCTATGGTTTTTTTATAAATTTCAATTCTCGGATCCGGATCTTTATTGAGATCAGCTTCAAACGACTTGATCATATTGCTGATCTGCAACAAATATGATGCAGCGCCGCCTATATCAAAAACAT
>JAIKZC010000069.1 GCA_024682575.1 Lachnospiraceae bacterium
GGAAAATATTTCCAGAGGCGCGGATACCTGCGAAAGATCCAAGGATACAGTAGTTGATACAATGAGTGCTCTCTCGGCTATTTCAGAAGAAAATGCAGCTTCTTCCGAGCAGACCGGATCATCTATGGAGGAGCTTTCTGCGACAGTTACAACAATGGCAGAGTCGGCAAATGCACTTCAGAAGATTGCTGAAAAATTAAATGAAGAAATACAATTCTTCAAGGCATAAAGATATATGATCATATAAAAAATTTCTCTTATCCATTGGGTAAGAGAAATTTTTTTGATACTATGAGAAATTAAGTCTTCTTTGAAGCTTTTTTCAGCAGATTGGAAACGATTATGGTACAGGAGGCATCACCGGTAATATTAAGTGTTGTACGTCCCATATCGAAAATTCTGTCAACTCCGGCTACAAGAGCAATACCGTCTACGGGAAGTCCTACTGAAGTAAGAACCATGGCAAGCATTACAACTCCGGCACCGGGAACTCCGGCTGTTCCGATGGAGGCAAGTGTAGCCGTCAGGACTATTGTAAGCATTTGGGAAAAAGTAAGATCGATACCATAACAGGAGGCGATAAATATAGCGCATACTCCCTGATATATGGCTGTTCCATCCATATTTATGAAATGAAATCCCTTTTTAATTATAGATTTTTGATGCAAAGCCTCAAAAATCCCGCAAACAAGCCATTTAAATGTGGCTGCGCCACGGGCTTGTTTGCCACTTGTGTTACGTTATCATACGGAACCCGCAGTAAATGCGGATTCCTGTAATAAAGTCACCAAAACATATAGATTTTTGCTGCAAAGCATCAAAAATCTCGCAAACAAGCCATTTATATGTGGCTGCGCCACGGGCTTGTTTGCCACTTGTGTTACGTTATCATACGGAACCCGCAGTAAATGCGGATTCCTGCAATGAAGTCACCAAAATATATACTTTTTATATATTAACATATTTTTATGGTTTTTCTGTTGAATAACTTCCCTCAGGCTAAATGAAAATTTAATAGAAATTAAATTTTTGTATTTTGTATACAAAAATATTGACGTGGATTTATTTTCATGTTAATATGTGTCCTCTTTGTGAACTTCAATTCTTCACAAAAAAATAATATTGAGAAGGAGAATTTAAAATGTTAGAAAAAAAATCATATTCAATACTATGCGTAGATGATAATAAAAATATGTTGACCATGTTAACCCTCTGGTTAACAAGAGCCGGATATAAGTCTTATACAGCTCATACTGCTGATGAAGCTCTTTCATTAATAAATTCACAAAATATAGATATGGCACTTATTGACTATAGAATGCCCGAAACTAATGGTTTTACGCTCATAAAAAAAATCCGTAAAGACCATTCTTTTCCCGTAATTGTAGTTTCTGCAGAAAAAGAAGAAATGAACCAGGTAGTAGGACTTAGATCCGGAGCTGATGATTATATATCTAAACCTGTAAAAGAAGCTCTGATGCTTGCAAAAATAGAGGCTCTTTTCCGTCGCTCTTATATATTCAGTTCAAAAACACTCATTCCTTTAAAGGATGGGACCATTCGTTTTAATTCAGAGAAGAATGAAATAAGCGACGGAATCAATCGGGTAATTCTTTCCCATAATGAATCAGTAATCTTGCGAAAATTAAGCCAGACGATCGGACAGCCTGTTTCTCCAAAAGATCTTTGTGAATTATTGGGATACTCAACAGAAAAAAGTCTTATAACCACTGTATCCAGATTAAAATCAAAACTTATTGATAACGGTATAAATAACAGTTTTATTGAAAATATAAGAGGTTTAGGATATGTTGTTTTTTAAAAAAAGATTTAAATTATTTATACAAAATCCAGAAAGTATATATTCTATTGTGCAGCGTATAAATCTTTTTTATCTTTTGGTTTATACGATAATAATTATAATGGCTATATTATTATCATATTTTCTGACTCATCTTACACTTAACAGTAATAATATTAATAAGCTCATTCAAAAAGTTGATAATTCCAACGAGCTCTCATATAAAGAGATTCCTGTTAAAAAATATATAGGACGCAATGGATATATAGAGATTCTTGATGAAAATCTTAATATATTATATTCCGGTATAGATAACAGCTCTGTAAAATATAATAAAAACATGTTCAATTTTATATCCGATGCTGATAAAAATACCTCTTACTATATTAATGAACTTATCAATGAAAACAATGATATAAATTATCTAATAACTGAATATAAATATGACGAAGGTGGTAACAGGGAATACTTATTTTTACAGGATTCTCTATCCGCTACAGCTGTTTTTGATAAAAATTATAAACTAATATATAGTAATATTCCAGATCTAGAAATTGAATCTCTAACTGAAGAAGATATTAATGCAATTTTTGACAACAACGATACATTTTTTTCCATCAAACACAGCTTTACTTATAACGGTAAGAACAGATATCTGATACTTCATCTTGATTCTGTAACTAATCCCGGTGCTACTTTTATTTCAACTATGATAATTTTTTCGGTAAGCTTATCTATTGTTATGTCTCTGCTTCTTAATTTCTTTCTTTCTGATAAGACAGTAGAAAAAATAACCTACAATTTAGGTTTTGTTCCTGAGGCTCTCAATAAGATATTAGATGGTCATGTATTTGAAAAAGATAAACTTCTAAAAATAGATGAATTTACTGAAATAGCAGATACTCTGGATGAAACAGGGATCCGGTTCCGTGACAGAAGAAAATACTACGAAAAACAAATTTCCGAAAAAAGTTATCAGACCGCAGGATTTATACATGATATAAAAAATTCCATTAATTTAATAATAAACTTTGCTGACGAACTTGGAAAAGGAAATATTTCCTATGAAGAATCCGAAATGTACCTTAAAATACTTACAACTGAAGCAAATGATGCTTTCGAACTTTCATACAGTTTAACAGAACTTAATAAATTAAATTCCCCGGATTTTAAGCTGCATAAGGAAACTACTGACCTTGTAGCGTTCCTGGAAGATTTTTTATCCTCATCAGAATCAGAATTTAGGTTAAAGGGATTTTTATCCCAAAAAAACATACCCTCAGCTTCTATAAATAGTAGTATTGATAAAAGCCAGCTTTTAAGGGTATTTAAGAACTTCAAATATAACTTCTTAAAATACTGTGAAGCCGGAAATACATTTTTCTTTAATCTGAAATTAAAGGAAGATAAGGCACTAATAGAAATTGGTAATGATGGAATCCCTATAGACGCTTCTATAAGAGATAAAATATTCTCAGCATATATTGCAGGTGATAATAATTCAGAAAATTATAAAGGTAATGGGATAGGCCTTGCCCTGGCAGCAAAAATCATTTCACTGCATTCCGGAACAATTAAGCTTAGTAATGACTGCAACAATAAGATCAACAATTTATTTCAGATAGAAATTCCTATCATAAAATGATTAACGAATATAATTGTTTTCAAAATATTCCTCAGAAATAAGTAAATACTTTACCTGGCGTTTGGCTGTAATTGTTCATCAATTTCAGTCAAATGCCTTTTTTATGCCTTAAATAAATGGAATTTAAAGTTTTTTAAGAAAAATTAGCACTCACCACTTGACAGTGCTAACAATTAATGTTATAACATATCTTGAACAAAGGAAATAAAAGTAACACGACAGTTCTTCAAATGTTCTGCCGTCACATATAAGGAGGTAATTTACTATGTTAATGCCCAGTATTTTTGAAGATAACTTTTTTGATGACATGTTTGATTCATTCTTTTCACGTCCTGTTGCCAGCAGCAACTATAGCGGCATAATGCAGACTGATGTAAAAGACAGCGGAAGCAACTATGAACTTGAAATAGCTCTTCCCGGATATAAGAAAGAAGATCTTCATGCCGAACTTAAAGACGGATATCTTACTATTAATGCAGAACATACTGAAAATAAAGATGAAAAAGACAATTCCGGAAAATATATTAGAAAAGAACGTTATACCGGCCATTGCTCAAGAAGTTTCTTTGTTGGCAAAGAACTTAAACAGGAAGATATCAATGCTAAATTTGAAAACGGTGTCCTTAATATTTCAGTTCCAAAAGAAGTAAAGAAACCCGAAATCGAACAAAAACAAATTATATCTATCGCAGGATAAATCATTACCAACTTCTCCTTTCCGGCAGTCAGTATGCACTGGCTGCCGTTTTTATATCAAACTTTTTTTCTTGACATGAGAGTTAGCTGGTGCTACTATACCATTAGTTAGTTAATGCTAACTACCGCAAACGACATTATTAATGCACATTTCTAATGATCGTAATTCAGATTCCTCTTACTATCCCGTCATACAATTCTGATATGACGGGATATTTTTTATGATTAAAAAAATAATATAAATTATCATATTCCAAGAATCTCAATAATACCAAGGCTTGAGAACGATTCTCAAAAAATAATGTATTTAAAAAAATACATTATTTTCGCAATTTTTATATTGCATAAAACGTTAGCCCGTGCTAATATGTCTATGTTAGCAAAAGCTAACCGACATACAACTTTTAGATTTCTCCTATTCAGAAGCCTGTCACGATAGAGCCAGTCGTGACAGGCAATTTCATGTATTCATACATCAGTTTTCAAAAGTCAGTCTATGCTCTCAATATATAGTAATTTGAAATCTGATTTTATCCATCAATTGTACGTTTAAGCTTACACTGTTCTTGTTGAGAATAATTTATCAATAAAAATTATTGCATCTTTTTGAAAATCCCTTATAATTAGCCTTAATATGACAGTATTTTGTTCTGATTTACATGATAAAGTCTATCAATTTAGTTAATTGTCTTTTATTTTTTGAAAGGAGAATATTATGTTATACGGATATCTCAGTAAAATAGCATGGAAAAAGGTAGGTCTTTTTGCCGGTGGAGTTCTTTTTGGAACAGCAGGTTTCAAGATCCTCGGAAGCCAGGATGCTAAAAAATTATATACAAACTGTACTGCAGCAGTTCTTCGCTGCAAAGACACAGTTCTTGAGAAAAAAGATATTCTTGCAGAAAACTGCAACGATATCTATGAAGATGCAAAAGACATCAATCTCAAGAGAGATGAAGAAAGACGTGCAAGAGAATATGCCGAAGCAGAAGCTCTTCTGAACAGCAGGGATGATGGAGCTACTAAAGAAGTATAATGACTTACACCTTTGACCGTTGCTTAATCCGTTAGGCAACGGTCTTAGTATATAAAAGAGGTATAGAATTTGAATTTTACAATCTTACATGAATCAAACGGAAAAATGAGGATCAAGGCTCATGTCTATGGAAAAATGACCATGCACGAAGCTGATCTTATCCAATACTACCTCATACAAAATTCTAATATAAAGAATGTAACTGTCCACGACAGGACATCAAATGTGATTATTAACTATAAATCCAGCAGACAGGAAATAATCGATCTGCTCCTTTCATTTCACTTTGATGATAAAGATAATGAAGATCTTGTCCCCGATCACACAGGACGAGAACTCAATAAATATTATGAGGACAAGCTTTTCTTCGCTATATGCGGACGAATGATAAGAAGATACCTTTTCCCTCTTCCGATACGATTTATATTTAATGGTTTTAACGCTGCCAGATACTTTATTAAGGGCGTTAAAAGTCTTAAAGGTGGAAAACTTAAGGTAGAGGCATTAGATGCCACAGCGATCACTGTAGCCTATCTTACAGGTGACATAAATACTGCCGGTTCCATAATGTTCCTTTTGAATATCGGATCTCTCCTGGAAGAATGGACACATAAAAAATCAGTTGATGACCTTGCCCGCAGCATGTCACTTAATGTTAAAAAAGTCTGGAAAAAAGTTGGAGATACAACCGTAAGCGTTTCCATAGCAGACATTAACGAAGGTGATACCATTGTGGTAAATTCAGGAAGCATCATTCCTCTTGACGGTGTCGTCCTTTCCGGAGAAGCAATGGTAAATCAGGCAACCATGACGGGAGAGTCGATGCCCGTAAGAAAAGATGTCGGCATAAGCGTATATGCAGGAACCGTAATAGAAGAAGGGGAACTTGAAATCACCGTAAGTGCGACCTCTGGCGGAACTAAATACGAAAAGATAGTACACATGATAGAGGAATCACAGAAGCTCAAGTCCAATCTTGAGACCAAAGCTTCATCCCTTGCGGACCGTCTGGTTCCTTACAGCTTTGCTGCAACAGTTCTCGCTTATTTATTTACTAGAAATGTAACCAGGGCTATTTCCGTACTTATGGTTGATTTTTCATGTGCGCTTAAACTGGCCATGCCTATATCGGTTCTTTCGGCAATGAGAGAGGCCGGAAATTCAAAGATAACCATAAAAGGCGGAAAATATCTTGAAGCTGTTTCAGAGGCCGATACCATAGTATTTGACAAAACAGGAACCCTTACAAAGGCAAATCCGGAAGTTGCTGATGTCATAGCTTTCAATAATGAAGATCCGAAAGAAATGCTGAGAGTTGCTGCCTGCCTTGAAGAGCATTTCCCTCACTCAATGGCAAATGCCGTTGTTAACAAGGCTAAAGAAAAGAATCTTTCACACGAGGAAATGCACAGCGAAGTCAAATACATCGTTGCTCATGGAATAGCTACCAGAATAGATGATAAGGAAGCGATAATCGGAAGCTATCATTTTGTATTCGAGGATGAGAAAGCCAAAATTCCTGAATCTGAACATGATAAATTTGATTCACTGGATAAACGCTATTCCCACCTCTATCTCGCGATTGGAGGAGTTCTTTCAGCGGTTATTTATATAAATGATCCAATAAGAGAAGAGGCTGCTGCAGTAATAAATTCATTAAGACGCGCCGGAATAAGCAAGATCGTAATGATGACCGGAGACAGTGAAAGAACAGCTGCTGCAATAGCTAAAGAAGTTGGTGTTGACGAGTATTTCTCCGAAGTACTTCCCGAGGATAAGGCCTCATTTATCGAGCGTGAACATCAGGCAGGCAGAAAGGTAATAATGGTCGGGGATGGTATCAACGATTCTCCCGCCCTTTCAAAATCTGATGCCGGAATTGCCATTGCCGACGGAGCCCAGATTGCAAGAGAAGTTGCTGATATAACCGTCTCGGCAGATGACCTTTTTGAGCTTGTTACACTTAAATTCTTAAGTGATTCTCTTATGAAGAGGATCGAGGGAAATTATCACTTTGTTATGACCTTTAACTTTGCATTGATAATCCTTGGAGTGGCAGGCATCCTTCAGCCAGGAACTTCAGCACTTCTTCATAATGCATCAACTATAGGGATAAGCCTTAACAGTATGACTGATCTGAAAAAATAATATAATTTCTACACGAAAAAAACAGGACAGATTTCAAAATCTGCCCTGTTTTTATTTATGTATTCTGTCCGGACGCTGCTCCGAGTTTTGTAAGATCATAACCTGTAGTGTAATTTATATTTGTTCCATCAAAGGTTATCACGCTATTTGTTATCTTATAATCTGTATTTTTCTTTAGTTTGATCTTTCTTACCTTGTAGGTTCCGTTCGTTCTTT
>JAIKZC010000113.1 GCA_024682575.1 Lachnospiraceae bacterium
GGACGCCTTGATACGGGAATAGATGCCATAGAATGGGCTGAAAAGGCAATAAAGCTAGGTGCAGGAGAGATACTTTTAACGAGTATGGACTGCGATGGCACAAAAAACGGTTATGATATAGAGCTTACCAGGCGAGTTGCAGATCTTGGAGATGTACCTGTGATTGCTTCAGGCGGTGCAGGAAATAAAGAGCACTTTCTCGAGGCTTTGACAGAGGGACATGCAGAGGCTGCCCTGGCAGCATCTCTTTTCCATTATAAAGAGCTTACGATATCGGAAGTAAAAGATTATTTAAGAGAAAACGGAGTAAATGTTAGATGCCGGCTATAAGCGGAGACTGGCTCGAGGCTGTGGGAGATGAGTTCCATAAGCCTTATTATTCAGAGCTTTATAAATTTGTAAAAGAAGAATATTCAAAATATGTTATATACCCCCCGTCAGGTGATATTTTCAATGCACTTCACCTGACACCCTTAAAAAAGGTCAAGGCTGTAATACTCGGTCAGGATCCTTACCACAATGAACATCAGGCTCACGGATTATCATTTTCCGTAATGCCGGATGTGCCGAAAAAAGATATTCCCCCTTCACTTCAGAATATTTACAAGGAACTGAGTGAAGATCTTGGCTGTTATATACCGGATAACGGTTACTTAAAAAAATGGGCGGAAGAGGGCGTACTTATGCTCAATACCGTACTTACTGTACGTGCCCATGCAGCTGCGTCTCATCAGGGACACGGCTGGGAACAGTTCACGGATGCGGTGATCCGTGCAGTGGAAGAGCAGGACAGACCTATAGTTTATATGCTTTGGGGCAGACCTGCCAAAATGAAGTCATCGATGATCAAAAATCCTAATCATCTGGTGCTCACCGCAGCACATCCAAGTCCATTGTCTGCATACAGAGGATTTTTCGGATGCAGACATTTTTCAAAATGCAATCAGTTTTTATCGGAGCATGGCTCAACGCCAATTGACTGGCAGATAGAAAATATCAGGTAAAGTTTGCAAAGGAGAAAGAAATGCAGAAAACAAAACTCACTGAAACCGTAAAAACCAATGCTTACCCCGGCAGAGGAATAGTCCTCGGACGCAGTGCTGATGGAAAGAAAGCAGTGATAGCTTATTTCATCATGGGCAGATCCGAAAACAGCAGAAACAGAGTATTTGTTGAGGACGGAGAAGGTATCCGCACACAGGCTTTCGATGAGTCCAAGATGGAGGATCCTTCACTTATCATCTACGCTCCCGTAAGAGTACTTGGAAACAAGACTATCGTTACCAACGGTGACCAGACAGATACTGTTTATGAGAACATGGATAAGCAGATGACATTTGAGCAGTCTCTCAGAAGTCGTGAGTTTGAGCCTGATGCTCCGAACTACACACCCAGGATTTCCGGTATTGTTCATGTAGAGAACGGAAGCTGCAATTTTGCCCTTTCTATTCTTAAGAGCGACGATGGAGATCCGTCATCATGCCTTAGATACAACTATGCATATAACAATCCGGCAGCAGGTGTCGGAAGATTTATTCACACTTATATGTCTGATGGAAATCCCCTTCCAAGTTTTGAAGGTGAGCCTGAAAAGGTAGAGCTTGAGGGCGATATCGATGCATTTACAGCTTCTCTTTGGGATGCGCTTAATGCAGATAACAAGGTTTCTCTTTTCACAAGATTTATTGACATCGAGACAGGTAAATACGAGAGCAGGATCGTCAACAAAAATAAGTAATTTATAAATACATATCAAGAAATATCAAGTAATTTCAAGGAGATAAAAATGAGCGAACTTTCATTAAAGTATGGATGCAACCCGAACCAGAAGCCTGCAAGAGTATATCTTGAGAACGGAAATGATCTTCCGATAAAGGTTCTTAACGGAAAACCCGGATATATCAACCTTCTCGATGCCTTAAACGGCTGGCAGCTTGTAAAAGAGTTAAAGGCAGCTACAGGACTTCCGGCAGCAACTTCCTTTAAGCATGTTTCCCCTGCAGGCGCTGCAGTAGGACTTCCGCTTTCAGATGTTGAGGCAAAGATTTACTGGGTTGATGATCTCGGAGAGCTCAGCCCCCTTGCATCTGCTTATGCGAGAGCAAGAGGCGCAGACAGAATGTCATCTTATGGTGATTTCATTTCTCTTTCCGATGTCTGTGATACAGATACTGCTAACCTTGTAAAGAGAGAAGTTTCAGATGGAATCATCGCTCCGGGATATACTGATGAGGCGCTTGAGATATTAAAGTCAAAGAAGAAGGGTAATTACTGTGTCCTTCAGATCGATGAGAACTATGTTCCCGAAGAGATCGAGCGTAAGCAGGTATTTGGCATTACTTTCGAGCAGGGCAGAAATAATTTCGTTATCAATAAGGATCTCCTTAACAATATAGTTACAGAAAATCATGATCTTCCGGAGTCAGCAAAGGTTGACCTTATGCTTTCTCTTATTGTTCTTAAGTATACTCAGTCAAACTCTGTTGCTTATGCAAAGGGTGGACAGGCTATCGGAATTGGTGCAGGACAGCAGTCCAGAATTCACTGCACAAGACTTGCAGGAAGCAAGGCTGATAACTGGTTCCTTCGTCAGTCACCGCAGGTTCTTGAACTTCCTTTCCTTGATGACATCAGACGTGCAGACAGGGACAATGCAATTGATGTTTATCTTGGAAATGAATATATGGATCTTCTTTCTGACGGTGCATGGCAGAAGGTATTTAAGACAAAGCCGGAAGTTTTCACTGAGGAAGACAAGAGAGCTTGGCTTAATAAGAACACGGGTGTTGCTTTAGGTTCAGACGCATTCTTCCCGTTTGGGGACAATATCGAGCGTGCCGCAAAGAGTGGTGTTTCTTATATCGCAGAGCCCGGCGGATCTATCCGTGACGACAATGTTATTGAGACTTGCAACAAATACAATATGACCATGTGCTTTACCGGAATGAGATTATTCCATCATTAATTTATAGATCAGGGGAGTAGACTGACATCTAACCAGGAGGAAAAAATCAATGGATAAGAAACCTTTTGTAACCAACGAGAAATTACAGGAGATTACTAAGAAATACCCCACTCCTTTTCATCTTTACGATGAGGCCGGAATCAGACGCAATTGCGAAGCCGTTAAAAAGGCTTTTGCGTGGAATAAGGGCTATCGTGAATACTTTGCAGTAAAGGCACTCCCCAATCCTTTTATCTTAAATATATTTAAGGAGTACGGATTCGGCTGTGACTGTGCCTCCGAGACAGAGCTTATGATGGCTGACGCACTTGGATTTGCCCCGGAAGAGATCATGTTCTCATCAAATGATACACCTGCAGAGGAATTTAAATATGCATCAAAGGTTAATGCAATAATCAATTTTGATGACATCACACATATTCCGTTTTTTGAAGAGGCTGTAGGGAGCTTCCCCGAGACTATCTGCTGCCGTTATAATCCGGGCGGAGTTTACGAAGTAAGCAATGGCATAATGGATAACCCGGGAGATGCAAAATACGGTCTCACCAAGGCTCAGATGTTTGAGGCTTATAAGATGCTTAAGGAAAAAGGCGTTAAGAATTTCGGAATCCACTCTTTCCTTGTAAGCAATACCGTAACAAATGATTATTATCCGGCTCTTGCACGCACACTTTTCGAGCTTGCAGTAGAGCTTCAGAAGGAAACAGGCTGCCATATCACATTTATCAACCTTTCGGGTGGTGTCGGCATCGCCTACAAGCCTGAGCAGACTCCGAATGATATTATTGCTATCGGAGAAGGTGTCCGCAAGGCTTATGAAGATATACTCGTTCCTGCAGGAATGGATGATATCGCTATCTATACAGAAATGGGAAGATTTATGACAGGACCTTATGGCTGCCTCGTTACAAAGGCAATCCACAAGAAGGATACCTACAAGAACTACATCGGTGTTGATGCCTGTGCGGTTGACCTTATGAGACCTGCCATCTATGGCGCTTATCACCACATCACGGTAATGGGCAAGGAAGACCAGCCCTGTGATCACATGTATGATGTAACAGGTTCTCTTTGCGAGAATAATGATAAATTTGCAGTAGACAGAATGCTTCCGAAGATCGACATGGGTGACACTCTTGTAATTCACGATACCGGAGCACACGGCTACTCAATGGGTTACAACTACAACGGTAAGCTTAAGTCAGCCGAGATACTATTAAAGACTGATGGATCAACGGAGCTCATCCGTCGTGCCGAAACACCGAAGGATTACTTCTCAACCTTCGACTGCTTCGATGTTTACAAAAAGTTTGATATTTAATAGCTAATGGCTTAGTGTAGATTTTGTATTTTAGCAGGTGATAGCTGAATAAAAAACATACATGTTTTAGACACTTCATTACAGGAACCCGCAGTACATGCGGATTCCTGTAATTTA
>JAIKZC010000422.1 GCA_024682575.1 Lachnospiraceae bacterium
GCGGTAATATCAGGAAATGGGGTTGCAAGTTATAACAGTTCTAACCATCCTTTTAAGGAATATTTACTTAAAATCAAAGAAGTTACAATTGAAGAGGGAGTTACTGAATTATCTGATATTTTTGATATGGCTTATAGCTCACTGAAATTGCACTCTTTTTCTAATCCCTTGGAAAAGCAGCCACTTTTAAATAAGGTGAATTTACCAAATAGCCTGAAGAAAATTGGTAACAGTACATTTTATGCCTGTACCCAGCTTGAGGATATAGATTTAAAAAATGTTGAAGAATTAGGAAGCAGCGCTTTTGGCTATACACGTTTGAAAAGCATAACCATACCTTCAAGCATGAAAAAAATAGGTGTTGGTGCTCTTCCTTATTACTATTTAGAAGAGATAAAAGTTGAAGAAGGAAATGAATTTTTTGAAACTCTCGGTAATGGTAATTTTTTAGTTGAAAAAAATGGAATGAAGCTGATCATTTCGGCAAATCATGATGGCGAAATTCCAGAAGGTATAAAAGAAATAGATGCGAATGCTCTTTACGGAAGAAAGATTACAAAACTTACAATTCCTTCAACTATTGAAAGTATAGATGCGAGTACTTGGAGTATTGGTTTTAACTCTGATATGACCATAAGTGTAAGTCCTGAAAATCCTGTTTACGACAGCCGGAATGATTGCAATGCAGTCATAGAAACCGCTACTAACAAACTTGTTTTAGGATGTTCAAAAACAAAAATCCCTTCTGGAATAAAAATAATAGGAGAACATGCATTTAGCGGTGCTGACATTATTAAAAGCGTGGTAATACCAGATGGAACAGAAGAGATAGGTGAGTATGCCTTTTATTATTGTGATGATTTAAGAAGGATGACACTGCCTTCCAGCATTATTAAAATTGATCACAATGCATTTTATGATTGTAAAGGATTTAACATATATTACAAAGGCACTAAGGAACAATGGGAAAAGATTGATTATATCCATTATTATGGTGCAGTATATGATAAAGATGGAAATCTTATTTATGGCGAAGAAAATGGTGAAACAACATTTCCTGATGGATACAATGTTGAACCTTATGGAGATGATGGAAAGTATAAGCTTACTGTCGATAATGTCGAGAGTATAAGCGATGATGGAATATCCAAAGTATTAGAAATAGCGTGCAGCAAATATAAAGATGACATCATTGAAGATCTGAACTATGTAGAAATAGGCAATAATGTTAAAACCATTGAAGATTGTTTTTACGATTTTGATTATATTGAAACGCTTACAATAGGAAAAGGTATTAAAGTTATCGAGGAAGGTGCGTTTGATAAAGATTCTTTAAGCATAAATAATATCTATTACAATGGAAGTCAAAGAAGCTGGAAGAAGATTTCGATAGGTGAAGATAATGATGCTCTTTTTGAAGCAAAAATTCATTTCACAAATAGCACCAGTGATAACGACAATAATTACGAAAAAATCGCAACACCAGAGCTGCGGAGAGTTACAAGTACAAGCATATCAATAAAGACAAAGGCAGGTCTGAAATACAGTATAGATGATGAAGAGACATGGCAGACAGGAGGAATCTTTAAGAATCTTGAACCGGATACGACATACTCCATTGTTGCAAGAATGTCATCAGACAGCACGAATATCGGAAATGTTTCTGATGAGTTGGTGGTTACTACTCTCGAGCAGAAAAATAAGAACATATTTTCCGGCAGGGTAGAAGGAATAGGTTCAGTTGAAACCGGAATTAAATATGAGGAAACAAGTGACAGCAATGGTTATGCAATGAATGATGTCAATATTCCCATGGAGCTTGTTAAGGATTTGTTTGAAAAGCTGACAGATGCAGAAAAACAAAAAATAAGCAACGGAGATACATTAAAGGTCACACTTTCAGTAAATGACATAACCGACACTGCCTCGGATGCAGATGAAGTTGAAAAGAAGGTAAAAGGGCTTATTGGTGATAATGCCGAGATTGGAATTTTACTTGACATTTCACTCTTCCTACAGGCTGGAGATGATGACGGCATGGAAATTCATGAAACAGGTGGAAAATCGCTTTCCTTCAAATTAAAGATTCCGGATGAACTTAAAAACACTGACAGCAGTAAGAAACGAACCTTCATCCTTGTTCACATTCATGATGGAGAAGCTGTTAAGTCGGCAGAGACAAGTGGTGACGAATTTGAAGTAGAGGAGAATGGATTCTCAACTTTTGCAATATCTTATATAGACGAAAATTTATCCGACAGTGAAGATTCAGACAGTTCTGATGATAAAAACAGTTCTGAAACTACAGATAGCTATGAAAAGTCAGCGTCTGATAATCAGCCTATGAACTACGCAAGTGAGACGAGAGGAGAATTCAAGGTATCATATTACCACACAATTCCTTTTGCCGGGAAATCAAAACTTAAACTTTCAAATTTCGGTGACATTAAAGTTACATCAGGTAGTACAAGCTATGTAGTTAGCAAGGCAAAAATCAATAAAAAGAAGCACAGTATTCAGATAAAAGGGCTGAACGGTGCCGATAAGGAGACGATAAAGAAAATCAAGGCGGCAACCAAGGGCAGTTTAGGATTGCCATTTACGGTGAATCCATATTATGTAAGCAATAAGGATTCTGTAGAGACAAAGACCAAGAAGGATGGAAGTCTCAAGTCTGTCAAGATTACAATAGGTGGAAAAAAATACAAGGCAAAGAAAACGGAGTGGTCATACAATTCCGATACAAAGACAATTACCTTTAGTGGTTCAAACCTTGCAGGAAACTATAAACAGTAAATAAAGATTTGTAAAAAAGGCGTTCTGAAAATTTCAGAATGCCTTTTTTAATGACATTTAGTGATTGTATATAAAATAATGCATTGATGTTTATGCAGATTGTATAATAAGCAAAAAATTCACGTCATAAAATAGCACATTTGCGACAGAGCTG
>JAIKZC010000426.1 GCA_024682575.1 Lachnospiraceae bacterium
ATTCTCACTCAGAGCTGATAGCAGTGAAGTTGGACTTATTACTAAGGTTGGTGACGGTATTGCTACAATTACCGGACTTGATCACGCTGTTTACGGTGAGATCATAATCTTTGATAACGGCGTTAAGGGAATGGTAATGGATATTCGTGAGGATAGCCTTAGCTGTATCCTTTTCGGTTCTGATTCAGGAATCAGAGCGGGTTCACATGCCGTTCGTACAGGAGAAAGAGCCGGAATTCCGGTAGGCGATGCCTATCTTGGAAGAGTTGTAGATGCTCTTGGTGCACCTATTGATGGTGAGGGTCCGATTTCTTCGACTGAAACAAGACCTATTGAGAATCCTGCACCGGGAATCATTGACAGAAAATCTGTTAATGAGCCAATGGAGACAGGTATTCTTGCCATTGATGCTATGTTCCCTATAGGCAGAGGCCAGAGAGAGCTTATCATCGGTGACAGACAGACAGGTAAAACTGCCATTGCGGTTGATACCATTATCAATCAGAAGGGCAAGGATGTTATCTGTATTTATGTAGCAGTAGGCCAGAAGGCTTCAACTGTTGCTAAATTAGTAAATACATTCAAGAAAAATGGTGCAATGGATTACACTATTGTTATGTCGGCAACGGCAAGTGATCCTTCACCTCTTCAGTATATTGCACCTTATTCAGGTACTGCACTTGCTGAGTATTTCATGCACAACGGCAAGGACGTTCTTATTATTTATGATGACCTGTCCAAGCATGCGGTTGCTTACAGAGCAATTTCGCTTCTTCTGGGTCGTCCACCCGGCCGTGAAGCTTATCCCGGAGATGTATTCTATCTGCATTCAAGACTTCTGGAGAGATCCAGCAGACTTTCTGCAGCAAAGGGCGGCGGTTCTATAACTGCACTTCCTATTATTGAAACTCAGGCCGGTGATGTTTCTGCATATATTCCGACAAACGTTATTTCTATAACTGATGGACAGATATTCCTTGAGAGTGATCTTTTCTTCGAGGGACAGAGACCGGCGGTCAATGTCGGACTTTCGGTTTCCCGTGTCGGCGGTGCAGCTCAGACTAAGGCTATGAAAAAGGCTTCGGGTTCATTGAGAGTTGATCTGGCGCAATACAGAGAAATGGCTGTGTTTACACAGTTTTCATCAGACCTGGATCAGGCAACTACGGACATGCTCACAAATGGTAAAGCTCTGATGGAGCTTTTGAAACAGCCGCTTGAGCATCCTTTATCAATGCCGGAAGAGGTTATAACTCTTGTATGTGCAAACAATAAAATGCTCATGGATATTGATCCTTCAAAGGTCAAGGATTTCCAGATGGATATGCTTAGCTACATGAAGGAGCAGCATGGGGATATTGTAGATGAACTCACGACAGGTAAGGTTCTTGAAGATGATCTGAGAGACAGGATTATCAAAGCTGTGGAGGAGTTCAAGGCTGATGGCAAATACAAAGGAAATTAAAGACAGAATTAACAGCATAAAGCAGACACAGAAGATCACTAATGCTATGTATCTGATTTCCTCTACAAAACTCCAGAAAGCCAAGAAGGACCTGGAAAAGACTGAGCCTTATTTCTTTGGAATGCAGGCGATGGTCGAAAGATTGCAGAGACACCTCCCGGATATAAAGAATCCTTATTTTGAGGATTTCCATGATATTCCGGATGATGAAAAGACACATGCATTTCTGGTAATTACAGCTGATAAGGGATTGGCCGGATCCTACAATCATAACGTATTGAAGATGACCGAAGAGGAGATGGCCAAGCATAAGAAAACAAAGCTTTTTGTTGTAGGAGAGCTTGGAAGACAGTATTTTGAATCTAAACATATTCCGATTGATGAACAGTTTCACTACACGGCGCAGAATCCTTCGCTTCACAGAGCAAGAATGATTTCGCTGCGTACTTTGGAGCTTTTCACAAAAGGTGAAATACATTCGCTTGATATTGTTTATACGGTAATGCTTAACAGCATGGAGACAGAAACTCTCTTACAGCCGCTTTTACCCTTAAAAGCCAGTGTCCCGGATATTTCTCTTCCTCTGGATGTTTATCGTGAGGAATTTATGCTGGAGCCTTCACCGGAGGCAGTTATCAATGCTGTTGTTCCTAACTGTAATACAGGATATATTTACAGTGCGCTTGTTGAGTCGTTCTGCTCCGAGCAGAATGCCAGAATGCAGGCAATGCAGGCTGCAAATAATGCGGCAAATGATATCCTGCATGATCTGAATATTAAATATAACAGAGTTCGACAGGCAATGATAACTCAGGAGATAACTGAGGTATGTGCCGGTGCAAAGGCTCAGCGTTCAAGCTGACATAAAATGAAAGGGTAACGTACATGAATAAAGGTAAGATTATTCAGGTAATGGGACCGGTTGTAGATGTGGAATTTGAGGACAAGGACAACCTGCCCTATATAAGAGACGCACTTGTTGTAGATAACGAGGGCAAGGGCGTTATGGAGGTCGCACAGCATCTAAGCGATGGAAAAGTCCGTTGCATCATGCTGAGCGCCAGTGAGGGACTTTACAAGGACATGCCTGTTCTTTCGACAGGCGGCCCTATAAGTGTTCCTGTAGGTGAAAAAAATCTTGGCCGTCTTTTCAATGTATTCGGAGATGCAATTGATGACGGCGGAGATGTTGAATCGGAGGAAAAATGGTCTATTCACCGTGAACCTCCTAAATTTGAAGATCAGTCTCCTGTACAGGAAGTACTTGAGACAGGTATCAAGGTCATTGACCTTCTTGCACCCTATGCTAAGGGCGGAAAGATAGGACTTTTCGGCGGTGCCGGTGTAGGAAAGACCGTGCTTATCCAGGAGCTTATTACTAATATTGCGACTGAGCACGGCGGATATTCTATCTTTACCGGTGTTGGAGAGCGTTCCAGAGAGGGTAACGATCTCTGGTCTGAAATGAAAGAATCAGGCGTTCTTGAAAAGACAGCCCTGGTATTCGGACAGATGAATGAGCCACCCGGAGCAAGAATGAGAGTTGCGGAGACAGGTCTTACAATGGCTGAGTATTTCCGTGACAGACAGCATAAGGATGTGCTTTTGTTTATCGATAATATTTTCCGTTTTGTTCAGGCGGGTTCTGAGGTTTCGGCTATGCTTGGCCGTATGCCTTCTGCGGTTGGTTACCAGCCGACTCTTGCTACCGATATGGGTGAATTGCAGGAGAGAATTGCCTCAACAAAGAATGGATCTGTAACATCTGTTCAGGCCGTTTACGTGCCTGCCGACGATCTGACAGACCCTGCTCCGGCAACAACTTTCGCACATCTTGATGCAACAACGGTTCTTTCAAGAAAGATCGTTGAGCAGGGTATTTATCCTGCTGTTGATCCTCTGGAGTCCTCATCGAGAATTCTTGAGGCTGATGTTGTTGGAAAAGAGCATTATGAAACTGCACAGGAAGTTCAGAGAATGCTTCAGAAATATAAAGAACTGCAGGATATCATTGCTATTCTCGGTATGGAAGAGCTTTCAGAAGCTGATAAGCAGACGGTTTACAGGGCAAGAAAGATTCAGAAGTTCCTGTCTCAGCCTTTCCATGTAGCAGAGAATTTCACCGGTATCCCAGGTAAATATGTACCTTTGAAGGAGACAGTAAGAGGCTTCCAGGCTATTATCAGCGGTGATGCCGATGCTTATCCTGAAAATGCGTTCTTTAACGTAGGAACTATTGATGAAGTTGCTGAGAAAGCGAAGACACTGTAATGAGTGATAGTTATTTTTTCAGAATAATTGCATCAAGCGGAATATTTTTTGAGGGTAAGGTAGAAGCCGTTCTTTTTAAGACGATCGATGGCGAAATGGAGCTTATGGCTCATCATGAAGAGATGATAATCGCTGTTGAGGTTGGACCTCTAAGCTATAAGACTCCGGATGGAGAGTGGCATAAGGTCATTGTCGGTGTGGGAACTGCACAGTTCGCAAATAACCGATGCACGGCTTTGGTAGATACCTGTGAGCTTCCGGAAAATATTGACAGACTGAGAGCGGAGCAGGCATTGGAAAGAGCTCAGGAACAGATGAGACAGAGGAAGTCTATTGTCGAATACAAGATGTCGCAGGCTTCGCTGGCTCGAGCGCTTACTCGTCTTAAGGAATCATCCAAGAATAATCTGCAGTGATGAGAAGATTTGAAACAAATTAACAGTTATGAAAACGGAAAAGGAAACGAAGTTCATTCGTTTCCTTTTCGTGCCTTAAAATAAAAAAATATGAACTAAAGCTCAGTTTATGATTTATTAATTTGACAAGTTTTTTAAGGTGTATATAATAATTCTGGTTTCATGAAGTGAATTAATGATTTTTCCGGAGAAAATATGGCTGAAAATAAAGCTCTTAAAAAATATGAAATAGATATGGTCAACGGGCCGATCCTTAGGAATCTGCTTATATTTGCAATTCCGCTGATGGCATCTTCTGTGCTTCAGCTGCTTTTTAATGCGGCTGATATTATTGTAGTAGGAAGATTTGTCGGAGATGTTGCGCTTGCGGCAGTTGGATCTAATTCGGCTTTGATCAATTTACTTACAAATTTCTTTATAGGTCTTTCAATAGGTACGAATGTCCTTGTGTCACATTATTTCGGTGCCGGAAAGCCTGAGGAAACCGCTAGTACTGTTCATACGAGTATACTAATGAGTATTTTCAGCGGAATTATCCTGACAGTGGTAGGTATATTTTTTGCGCCGTCAATTTTAAGATTGATGCAGACACCGGAAAATATCCTCCCGCTGGCTATACTTTATATAAGAATATATTTTGCCGGAGTAACTTCCACCATGGTCTACAATTTTGGGGCTGCCATATTAAGAGCGGTGGGAGATACGAGGCGTCCGCTTTACTATCTTTTTATCGCCGGTGTGGTAAATGTCATCCTGAATCTGATTTTTGTTATTGGTTTCAATATGAGCGTGGCAGGCGTTGCACTTGCTACTATAATTTCGCAGACGGTTTCGGCAACACTTA
This sequence comes from Lachnospiraceae bacterium, assembly GCA_024682575.1. Classification (GTDB taxonomy): domain Bacteria; phylum Bacillota; class Clostridia; order Lachnospirales; family Lachnospiraceae; genus NK4A144. Next base: position 4,997 of record JAIKZC010000426.1, read on the forward strand.
TAATCAGATGCCTCATGAAAAGTGAAGGTCCTCTTAAACTGGAATTTTCGAAGCTTAAATTTGATTATGATAAATTCATAAGAATAGTCAGGATCGGTCTTCCGGCAAGTTTTCAGGGAACGCTTTTTTCTATTTCAAATGTTATAATCCAGGCATCTATAAACAGTTTTGGCGATATTGTTGTGGCAGGATGCTCGGCAGCTTCAAATATAGAAGGCTTTGTTTATGTTTCGATGAATGCATTTTATCAGGCAACACTGACATTTACGAGTCAGAATTATGGAGCGAGAAAAATAGAGAGAATAAATAAGATTTTATTTTCCGGACTTTTATCTGTAACGGTGACAGGGCTTTTACTTGGAAATCTGGTATATTTTTTCGGAAATGATCTTTTAAGGATATATACTGACAGTGATAGTGTTGTGGAGGCCGGAATGGTAAGGCTTCTCTTGGTATGCTGTCCATACTTTTTATGCGGCGTTATGGATACGATGGTCGGTTCACTGAGAGGACTTGGATATTCTGTAATGCCTATGATAGTCTCGCTGATCGGAGCCTGTGGATTAAGGATCATCTGGATATTTACACTATTCAGGCTGGACTATTTCCACACGCCTTTTATGCTTTATATAACTTATCCGGTGAGCTGGACGGTAACTTTCCTGACACATGTGATCTGCTTTATAATAATAAGAAGAAAGATAGGGCTGAAGATGTCGGCCGTATAGATTTTTAACTTTATAAATTTTACAGTTTTAAATTCTTGATATATTTAGCTATTTAAGGTAAAATATGGCTTTATAGACTTTATGAATGATATTTTACAGAAACGAGGTAGGGATTTGGAATCAGAAATGATCATCGTGCTTGACTTCGGCGGACAGTACAATCAGCTGATCGCACGCAGAGTCAGAGAAGCAAACGTTTATTGCGAAGTTCACCCATATACTTTATCCATCGATAAAATAAAAGAGATGGCACCTAAGGGTATTATTTTAACGGGTGGTCCTAACAGTGTATTTGCAGAAGAAGCTGCACTTTGCTCTAAGGAGCTTTTCGAGCTTGGAATTCCGGTTTTGGGAATTTGTTACGGAGCACAGGCTATGGCGCATCTTCTTGGCGGAGGCGTTGCTACGGCACCTGTTTCTGAGTATGGAAAGACTACCGTTGAAGTTAATACAAAATCCAGACTTTTCAAGGAGGTTCACGGAACTTCTATATGCTGGATGAGCCATACAGATTATATAGAGCATCTTCCGGAAGGTTTCACAAATACAGGAAGAACTGCAAACTGTCCTATAGCTGCAATGGAGAATGAGAGCAAAAACCTCTATGCAGTTCAGTTCCATCCTGAAGTTGTTCATACTGAAGAGGGAACTCTTATGCTCAGAAATTTCGTAAGAGAGATCTGCGGATGTGCCGGAACATGGGAGATGAAGTCTTTCGTTGAGACCACTATCGAAGAATTAAGGAAAAAGATCGGAAACGGCAGAGTTCTCTGCGCACTTTCCGGCGGCGTGGATTCTTCTGTTGCTGCAGTTCTTTTATCAAAGGCAGTAGGCGAGCAGCTTACATGTGTATTTGTTGATCACGGTCTTCTGAGAAAGAACGAGGGAGATGAGGTTGAGGCAGTATTCGGGCCCACAGGTCCTTATAAGCTTAATTTTATCAGAGTAAATGCGCAGGAGCGTTTTTATAATAAACTTGCAGGCGTAACAGAGCCTGAGCAGAAGAGAAAGATTATCGGTGAGGAATTCATCCGTGTATTTGAGGAAGAGGCAAAGAAGATCGGTGCCGTTGACTTCCTTGGACAGGGAACGATCTATCCCGATGTTATAGAGTCAGGACTTGGAAAATCAGCAACGATCAAGTCTCATCATAATGTCGGAGGTCTTCCGGACTATGTTGATTTCAAGGAGATCGTTGAGCCGCTCCGCATGCTCTTCAAGGATGAGGTTAGGGAAGCCGGTATCAAGCTTGGTATTCCGGAAAATCTTGTTTACCGTCAGCCTTTCCCGGGACCGGGTCTCGGTATCAGAATCATCGGAGAGGTTACAGCCGATAAGGTTCGTATGGTTCAGGATGCAGATGCAATTTTCCGTGAGGAAGTTGAATATGCAGGCTGGAGCAAGCAGATCAGCCAGTACTATGCAGCGCTCACAAATATGCGCTCCGTAGGTGTAATGGGCGATGGAAGAACTTATGACTATGCAGTTGCTTTAAGAGCAGTTATCACAACTGACTTCATGACAGCAGAGGCAGCACAGCTTCCGTTTGACCTTCTTACAAAGGTAACCGACAGAATCGTAAATGAAGTTAAAGGTGTTAATCGTGTACTTTATGACTGCACGAGCAAACCACCGGCAACAATAGAGCTGGAATAACGGAAAAATTGTAACATTTATCTGATTTGTATCAGATGTCAAAAGGCAGTAGGTATTGTCCCTATTGCCTTTTTTGATTGAAATGTGAATAATTGCCGATGGTTGTGTTGTCATTTGGTTGTCAGAAGTAGAGCTTATTTTGAGAAGTGTTATGATGTTGGTGAGAAATAAAACAATGAAATATGTCTCTTAAAAGTTGCAACTAATGTATAACTACATCATAAAGAATAAATGAGAGAAAAATGACGACAACAAGAATAATGTGAAACAACAAGATAGAGTATTGAATTAAATTATTACCGA
>JAIKZC010000440.1 GCA_024682575.1 Lachnospiraceae bacterium
CTTCTTTGACAAAAAAGTCCTTACAGCAATAAAGCAGATTATAGCCATGACCAAAACTCCGACTATAGCAAGAACTATTGCAATAACAGGAAAATTATTTCCGTTCCCTCCGTTATTTCCTCCGTATTGATTTCCTCCGTACTGATTTGGTCCTTGTCCATATTGCCCGGCATTTCCGGCTTGCTGTCCATTTCCGGGCTGAGGCCCATTCTGCCACGCATTCTGATACTGTGCCGGAATCTCCATTCCACAGTTTGGGCAGAAATTTGTTCCTTCATTAATCTTCGTTCCGCATCTGGAACAGAATATAAACCTTCCATTTTCACTCATAACTTTATCTCCCTTAAAATTAAATAAGCCAATGATCCGCAGTTTTCCTTATAAATTGATTATAAGCTATTTAATCTATATATACTGTTCTAAAAAACGTTCATTTACTGCTCCAATTTTTTACACGCGTTTTTTATAATAAACAAGCCAGACCAAAAAATCAGTCTGGCTCAGTTCCTTTATTTTGCGATCAAATCCGCATTAATTTTTTCCAAAACCCCATTCTCCGTATACTTATCTCCAATATCATCAATTGCTTTATAGATTCTGTCTACAAGATCATAATCCTCTTCAAAAATTTCTGCAGTTATATCAATTATATATCGCAATCATATCCTCAAGGATTTTCTTCATCTCATCCCTTACGCTCTGCGGTTTTATTATCTCTACCGTATTTCCCTGGCTCAAAAGCCACATAAGGATTCCCTTGCCATAAACTTCCGCTTCTAGAACCTGCCCTTTATCATTATCGGATATGATCCGGGCAGTCGGTAATCTGTCAAGAATTGCCTCGACATTCCTTCCCGTATATCTTATCTGAATCTTCATAAGCTTTCCGGGAAACATAAACTGTACCCTTTTTCGAAATTCACCCACTTCAAAACGGTTTGCATAAGGCACCTTGAATTTTTCCCCGGTTTCCCTAAAAGATTTAATCCGGTCAAGTCTGAAAACAGCAGGATAATCGTATTTACGTGAATATTTTCCCCGATCATTTTTCTCGACAATATAAGCATTCAAATAAAAATAATATTCTGAAAAAATAAGTCCTACCGGCTGCACGATACGATTGACCGTTTCTTTAGATGCGACCTGCTTACGGTAAACAATCTCGATCACATTACAGTTCTTAACCTCATCTCCCAGTTCCCACAGTTTATCCTTCACAGCAGATTTGTGACTTAGCTCGACATAATGGTATTTCTCATTTGAGATCAGATCAGAAACCAGCTTCATATTTTTCTGAGGAACACAGCCCGTGATCATCTTATCGAGAATGATCCCGATTTCCTTCTTGGTAAAAGCACGACTCTCGAGCAGAATTTCGCTGACTGCAAGAATTTCATCATTAGTCAGCAATCCTTCCTCAGAACCCACCATGACAAAGCCCTCTTTCGCTCTGTCATATTTAATCGTTCTCGCATCACCTTTTTTTTCTGCGCGTTCAGAAAGAAAAGCACGTATGTCATCAATGTCACGCTGAATAGAGCGTTCATCCACGCCAAAACGCTTCGCTTCCTCACGCTTATTAATGCTTTTACCTTCACAGAGCCGCACATACATGTCTAATGTACGGCTGTTTTTGTGCTGTTTATCCATAGGCGCCGCTCCTGAAAATCAATTTATTACTGAAGCAAAAATATTTATGCCATAAATTTCATGCTATTGATCATTTTTTTCAAGTCATCAATTTCTTTATCGATTTTCATTTTTTCTTCATCCGATGCTTTATTTTTTGATCTCTCTAATTCTTCAATTCTCTTCTCCATTAATTTGATATTGATAACCCCATTGATCATAATTCCTCCAAAATCCTGACATAATTCCCATGACTTCTCAGCCATATATCAATCCCATCACCAAAGGCCTCAGCGCTGATCGTATAGACGCCCTCGTTCTCATTCTCTATGATTGCTGTTGGTAACCGGTCAAGTATCGCATCAAGATCCGATCCATTATATTGAAAACGAACCTTTTTTAACTTACCACCGGAGGCAAACTGCATCCTCTTGCGAAACTCTCCCTCTTCAAATTTACCATTATATGGAATATGAAAGCGTTCTTCCAAAATCTTAATATTACAGATCCTGTCAATTCTATATATGCACGGAAACGGATCATTTACCACATCAGAATTATCATCTGCCATATTTCCATCATTAAAAGCTGTCAGATAAAAATAATATTCTGAAAACATAATTCCCACAGGTTTTATCTTTTGATGAATTATCTTCTTTTCTTTACTGTATTTATAGCTGATCTCTATATATTTGCAATTTCTTACCGCAAGACCAAGTATCCAAAGATCTTCTAAGAAATCTTTCTTATGTCTTGGTTCAACATAATGAAATTCCTCATTTTTGATAAGATCCTCTACAAGTTTCTGGTTCCTCCTTGGGACACAGCATTCTACGAGCTTGCCTAAAACATCGCACATTTCATTTTTGGTGAATGCCCTGCTGGCCAAAAGAATTTTACAGACTGCAAGTATTTCTTTATTATTTAACCTGGTCTTATAAAGTGTTTCCAGCCGATATCCACCCGCTGCCCTGTCGTATATGACAGAATTAATTGCCCCACGAGAAACCGGATCCGAATCAACGAAACTCCTTATATCATCAATATCCCTCTGGATACTCCTCTCATTTACTCCATAATTTACGGCTTCTTCCGCCTTATTCACGACATAACCACTGATAAGCTTAGAATATATTCCCAGTATCCTAAGCGTCTTATCATGCTTTGATTCTTCCATCCGCTTTGTCTCCTCAAATGTCATTAAAGAAATTAATAAAATTCCCTTTAATCAACTATACAAAGCCGGATGGACATAATATGTCATTCTAAATTAATAGTTATGAAAAAACAAAAGATATGGTAAACAAGGTCATAACAAAGCCATGCTTAGATAGTATATTAACTAAAATGTTTAAGCTTTA
>JAIKZC010000464.1 GCA_024682575.1 Lachnospiraceae bacterium
TTTTCTATATTGTGCTGCTCAGGAAGACGGTTTGCATTGATCATCCTGACTATTGAAGTACGGTTGACACCTGAAAGTGTTGCAAGCTTATTTACAGAGTAACCGCTTTCTTCGATATATTGATTTAATTTGTCACCAAGAATTGACATTATTTCCTCCAAATGATTTGTTTTTACTTTATTAATTGCAGAAATATGTATTTTATAAGGATAATATGATTTTATAGTTTAACATTATATTGGAATATAACGAATAAAAAAATGTATTTTTTTAAAAACATTGTTAGCAGATGTAAACAACTATATCTTAAACTACTGATTTATTGTACTAAAAAAAATACAATGTCAGAAATCTTCGAAAATTGTATTAAAAAAAAGACAAAAAACCTTGAAAAATACATTATTCTCTATACATATTTTAATTTGTAACAAGCACAGTTGCAAGCACATATTGAATTATTACTGATAAATTGATAGTATACACTTTGTAATTAGGGTGTAGTTTTTATTATACTTTTCAGCTGTGGGTGAAGGGGAAAACCGGCAGCGGGAGATTCAATGACACTGAGGGGTGTATATTGAACGTTATATAAAAAGCAAAAATACCTTCAAGGATAGGGGAAATCCTTGGAGGTATTTTTGTTTTTAAATAAAAAATCAGGAATCCAAAAGTTTATTTGAATTCCTGACAAAATACACATAGAGATCAGATAAATTTACCTTTTCTTCCTTCAAAAAAGTCATCAACGGCTTTATGAATTTCGAAAGGTTTCATAGTTTTCAGGAGATAGCCATCGGGCTTTAGGGCAAGCACTTTTACAACGCTTTCTTTATCACCCTTTCCTGTAAGGAAAATGACCGGAGTATTGCTGGTGGTAGCTTCGTTACGTATCATTTCAAGGATTTGGGGACCGCTTGCTACCGGCATTTCGTAATCTAATAAAATAAGGTCAGGAGTGTGCTTTGCAAGATAAGTTATGGCATTCATTCCGGAGCTTACCATCGTTACCCTGTAGGTATCAGAAAGCCAGCTGTGTACAGCCCGAAGAAAAGTAGCATCATCGTCAACGACCAGTATGCTCTTTCTTCTTTCTGATTCATTTCTGATATCGGAAATAGTGCTGATCAGATCTTTAACATTAATAGGACGCTCAAATGCGTGAGTTACAACATCTGAAGAAAAAGCTTTTTTTGCTTCATCTATTTCAACTTTTGAACCTATAAGGTAGAGATATTTTTCCTCTTCGATACAGAGATCTCTTAAATAAACCATTACATCATTAATTTCAGAAATAAAATCACCTAGGTAAAAGATGACCTGATCGGTCAGAGTTAGCTTTTGCTTAAGGTCAGAAACTGTAGTTTCTGCTATTATCACGTTGTAGTCAGATTCTGTGAGTTTATCTATAATGGTGTTTACAAGAAATGACTGCTTTTTGATTATAAAAACGATTTTCCTGGACTTATCTTCCATAAATGGACCTCCAATCCGATCGGAATTTCTCCTACAAACACGTCTCTATATTCTATCGGTGGGAAAAGTTAAATAGAATAGGGCTTGCAGATTTTTATTTTAAAAACAATTATGGTATCATAGGGATAAAGTCATGGGTATTCTTATAACTGACTTTTAAGGAGAGGGTGAATTAAGTGAAATCTAAATTGACAAAAAAAGATTATGAAGAAATATATGAGATGCTTGATAAGGTTTCTCCGGTTGATTTTGACTGCGGTAAAATCTGCGGAGCTGTATGCTGTCAGGATATTTATGGTGAAGATGTTGGTATTTACCTGCTTCCCGGAGAAGAAAAAGTACATGACAGAACAGATCCATGGATGAAATGGTCAGAAGACAGAGCTGAAAATTATGATTTCCCGAAATCATGGAAGGGGATAGTTTATTTTTTGAGCTGTACCGATCCAATGCATTGCAAGAGAGCGAAGAGACCTATACAATGCAGGACATTTCCGCTGCTTCCGGATATAAATGAAAATGGAGAACTAAGTCTCATTTATGATGATACTCCGCTTCCGTATGTATGCCCACTCATTGATTCGGAGACGGAATTGAATGATGATTTCATAGAAACAACCCTTAAGGCATGGGAAAAATTATTAAAAGATCCGCTGATTTATGATTATATAAAAGCAGAGTCGGATAAAAGGAGAGAAAAATGATAAAAAATGCTGCTGTGATAGGTGCCGGAGCTGTAGGCTCATATTTCATATGGGGACTTTGTGAGAAAAATCCGGATTGTATCAGTTTGATAGCAAAGGGAGAAAGAAAAGAGAGACTTGAAAAAAACGGAGTAATAATAAATGATAAAAATTATTTTCCTCCGGTAAAAAGTCCTGAAGAAGCTGCAGGAGTCGATCTTTTGATAATTGCTGTAAAGAAAAATGCACTTGATGGTATTCTTGATGACGTGAAAACTATTGTTAAAGAGAACACTGTTGTTATCTGCCCTATGAATGGAATTGATTCTGAAGAAATTTTATCTACAGTGATCCCTAGGAAAAATATCATCTGGTCTTTAATAAAGATCGCGTCAGAGAGAAATGGAAACTCGATAAGATTTGAACCTAAGACAACCTTGGGTGTTTATTACGGAGAGAGGGATACAGAAGAATTTACGCCCAGAATGCAAGATATAGAAGAGTTTTTTAAGGATACAGGAATGCATTTAAATCCCTGCAAGGATATACTTAAGCAGATATGGTATAAGTTTGCGCTTAATGTGGGAAATAACCTTCCGCAGGCAATCCTGGGTGTGGGAATGGGTGCCTATGATGACAGCGAACATGTGAACTTTATATACGAAAGACTTGTTGAGGAGGCTATAGCTGTTGCAGCAGCAAACGGTGTTGATATATCCGACAGAAAGGGTATAGTTTTCAGCGGAAGGGATAAGAGAGCCAGATATTCAACACTTCAGGATCTTGATAATAAAAGACACACTGAAATAGAAATGTTTGGCGGAACTATGATCGAGATGGGTAAAAAATACAATATAGCGGTGCCTTATGCGACATTTTGTTACCATGCGATAAAAGCACTGGAAGAGAAGAATGACGGTAAATTTGATTACGAATAAACAGATCATAGGGAGATAAAAAGATGTTTCGAAAAAGAACAGGAAGAGCCCTTCTTTTACTAGGACTTATAATGATATCTATGGTGGGATGTTCTTCCGGAAGCGGACAAAAAACAGTTTCGCCGGATAAAGGGGTTAATGGTGAAGAAGCTGCCTCTCAAAATACCGCATCTGTTTCATCAGAAACTCTTTCTGATGGAAAAGCAGCTGTTTCTGTATCTGAAAATTCAGAGAAGGATTCTTTAAGCGCAAATGAAAGCACGAAAGATTCAGAAGAATCAGTTGATGAGGAAGTTGTTGCGGAAGATCTTGATGATGGTGTTGTGGCTTTAGATGAAGAGGATATATATGAGGGTGCAACAGATGAAGAGACTGCACTTGAAATAAAAGATGTAAAAGATGACAATGCCCCACTTCCGTTTGAAACAGATACACCAATATTTGCATTTGATACAGACTATACACTGTATAAATCGGATTCGGGAGAAGTCAGAAGTGGTGCAATAGATGCACTTAAATACATAGTTGACAGGGGATTCAAATGGTGCATCATATCTGTTGACTATGAGAACAGTAAGGAAGGACGTCTCCAGGGAGAAATTCTTAGTGCAATAAACAATACAGATAATTATCTGGGATTTTATGTGGTAAATTCCGGAGCTGAACGTTATCAATGGTGTATTGAGAACGGAGCAGACATACTTGTGGATGATAATGAAAAAACTGCTTCACTTGCTGATGATGCGCATTTCCATACTCTTCTCGTAGATGCAGATGATGATATTGCGCCAACGCTTTTCCTTCATCCGATGGGCAACGGAACCGCATACGGTGGATTTCAGGAGTATGTAGATGCTCTCTTTCCAAATGACGCAAATTAAATATACAAAAATAAATAACTTCGCAGCCGATATCATGACTGCGAAGTTTTTGTTTTTATGATAACTTGATCAAAGGCTGCTTGCAACATCAAGAGCAATCTCCATCATCTGGCCAAAGCCTGTCTGACGCTCTTCAGCGGTAAGCTCCTCAGTTTTATAAAGATGATCAGAAATGGTGAGGATAGTGAGGGCATGCTTTCCTGCTTTTGCAGCATTGCAGTAAAGACCTGCCGATTCCATTTCAGAACAGAGAACGCCCATAGCTCTTAAACTGTCATTTTCCTTGCTGTCGGCATAAAAAATATCAGTGCAGTTAACATTGCCTACATGGAAATTGACATTCCTTTTTCTGGCAGCGGCAACGGCTTTTTCCAAAAGGCCAAAGTCAGCAGTTGGCGCATAAGAACCGCTGATCCCGAAGTTTTTGACATAAGCTGAATCTGTGGTTGCTGACATTGCAATAACAATATCTTTAAGATTTACATCATCCTGTAAACCTCCGGCACTTCCGATTCTTATGATATTATCGACGTCATAAAAATTAAAGAGCTCATAGGTGTAAATAGCAACTGATGGAATTCCCATTCCATGAGCCATGACAGAAACTTCTTTTCCGTTATAGCGTCCTGTGTACCCGTACATTCCACGAACCTGATTAAAACATTTTGGGTTTTCTAAATATGTCTCTGCAATATATTTTGCTCGAAGAGGATCTCCGGGCATAAGAACTGTTTTTGCGATATCGCCTTTTTCAGCACTATTATGAGGTGTACCCATATTACCTTCCTTTCAATCCGCTCTTTGCGGATGCGTGAACTTTTGATATAATTATAAAAGATTGGGATTTATCCTGCAATAAAGATTTACTGACAGAGGAGTTTTTATGTCAAACGATAAAATGCTTAAACTTATAGATAAGGCAGCAAGAGGAGATATTGAAGCGGCAGCAGAGCTTGGTGAGGGTTATATGAAGGGAACCTTTGGAAGCAAAAATATGGAAAAAGCGCTTAAATGGACATCGTATGCAGCTAAACGTGGGGATCTGAAGGCTATGGAGCTTCTTAAGGAAATAGAAAAAAAGGCGGCTAAGTAAGAAAAGTAAATAGGATTTTTGGCAATTATCATGAGGGGGATAAGAAAATGGGGAATTTTAATATCTCAGATATTAAAAGAGATAACTGTCAGCTTTACGGAAAACAGTCAAAATCTGGCTATGACAGATGGTGGCAGTCTTTTACTGCGTATAATGCTAAAACAGGAAAGGAAAAGGTTTTCTTTATAGAATTTTTTCTCTGTAATCCTGCTTTGGCTGAGAAAGAGCCGGTATTGGGGCAGCTTGAGGATAACAGACAGAATGGAAAGCGGCCTTCATACCTAATGGTTAATGTTGGAACTTTTGGAAAGGATGCAAGACAGCTTCACAGGTTTTTTGGGTGGAAGAAAATAAGGGTGAAAATGGGGACGCCTTTTTTTATTTCCGCTGATGACTGTTACCTTGGAGAAAGAAGAACCTATGGGAAAGTAAAGATCTCAAAAGAAGAGGCAGAGGCACATCCGGAATATATGACGGATGCCGGAGAACTCATATGGAATCTTACAATTAAGAAAAAAATTGCCTTTAATGCTGGCTATGGCACAGGAGAATTGTCGCGAAAACTTCAGCTATTTGAGATGTACTGGCATGCAGAGGGAATGAAGAGCAGCTTTTCCGGAGAAATTTATCTGGATGGGGAACGCTACGAAGTCGATCCAAAAAGAAGCTATGGTTATTCTGATAAAAGCTGGGGAAAGGATTATACATCTACCTGGCTCTGGCTTGCATCAAGTAATCTATACAGCAGAAGACAAAAAAGAAAATTGAAGAACAGCGCTTTTGATATAGGCGGAGGAAGACCGAAGTTAGGTCCGTTTGCATTTGAAAAAAAGCTGCTTTCAGCTGTATGGTATGAGCATTTGCCATTGGAATTTAATTTTACAAAATTCTGGGAATTCCCGACATCGACTTTTAAATGCAGAGAAAGTAAAAGCAAAATAAGCTGGCATGTCGATCAAAGGACCGTAACCAGTCGAGTTGTTGCTGATATAAAATGCAATAAAAACGATATGCTTCTGATGAATTACGAGGCTCCTGACGGTAAAAGGCTGCACAAGAGGCTCTGGAACGGGGGAAATGGCAAAGGCAGTATAAGGCTTTACAGATTTGGAAGACTTATAGACAGGATAGAGTGCAGAAATGTTGGCTGCGGATATGGAGAGGATTAAACGGCATTTACTATATAAAACTCTTGATTTCCACTCTTGACATTCAGCTCCAATATGCTTAAAATAGTTTGGAAAGTTATTCAATTGTATATAGATAAAGGCTATGATATATCGTTTAAGAGTCTGTGTTATATATTTTTCAACAGAGAGGGGATTCACTGGCTGAGAGATCCTTGGGAAAATTCACAGAAAGATGTTCAGATATGGAGCTGCCGGGAGACCGGACGTATTAATGCACGTTAGCATAAAAGTGTTCTTGTTTTTTAAGAAAAAATGGGTGGTACCGCGGAGATAATCTTCGTCCCGTTGGTATCGCCCTTTCTTTATTTTAAATTATTAATCAGTTTAGGAGGACTTCAACGATGAAGGCGAAACTCGAAGAAATCAGACAGAAGGCAATGGAAGCAATCAGGGAAAGTGCCAACTCCGATAAACTTAACGATGTCAGAGTCAGCATCCTTGGAAAAAAAGGTGAGCTTACTGCGCTCCTTAAAGGAATGAAGGATGTTGCACCCGAGGACAGACCAAAGGTCGGAGCTATTGTCAATGAAACAAGGGCAGAGATTGAAAAGGCTCTTGATGATGCGCGTAAAAAGCTTGAAAGAGCAGCAAGAGAAGCTCAGATGAAGGCAGAGAAAATAGATGTTACACTTCCTGCCAAAAAGCCGGCAATCGGTCATCGTCATCCTAACACGATAGCACTCGATGAAATAGAGAGAATTTTTGTAGGACTTGGATATGAAGTAATAGACAGTCCGGAAGTAGAGAAAGATTATTATAATTTCGAAGCTTTGAATATTCCCGCAGATCACCCTGCAAAGGACGAGCAGGATACATTTTATATCAACGGAGACATTCTTCTTAGAACCCAGACTTCAGGAGCTCAGGTTCATGAGATGGAAAAAGGCAGACTTCCTATCAGAATGATCTGTCCCGGAAGAGTTTACCGTTCAGATGAAGTAGATGCTACACATTCACCTGTATTCCACCAGGTTGAGGGTATGGTAGTTGATGAAAAGACAACATTCGCAGACCTCAAGGGAACTCTTACAGAGTTTGCCAAAGAGCTTTTCGGAGAAGATACAAAGGTTAAATTCAGACCTCATCACTTCCCGTTTACCGAGCCTTCTGCCGAGATGGATGTTTCATGCTTTAAGTGCGGCGGTAAGGGCTGCCGTTTCTGTAAGGGTGAAGGCTGGATCGAAATATTAGGCTGCGGAATGGTTCATCCCCATGTTCTTGAGATGAGCGGAATCGATCCGATAAAATACCGCGGATTCGCATTTGGCGTAGGTCTTGAAAGAATCGCACTCTTAAAGTATGAGATCGATGATATGAGACTTATGTATGAAAATGACGTAAGATTCTTAAATCAGTTCTGATAAAAACAGGATACTGATAGAATTTCGAAGAAGAAACTGAAAGGATGAATAAATAAATGAATACTTCATTTAACTGGATAAAGGAGCTTGTGCCCGGACTTGACTGCACAGCTCAGGAATATATGGATGCAATGACTCTTTCCGGAACAAAGGGAGAGGGATATACAGTTCTTAATAAAAACCTCGATAAGATCGTAGTGGGAGAAGTGCTTTCAATGGAAAAGCACCCTGATTCTGATCATCTTATTATCTGTCAGGTAAATATTGGAACTGAAACAATCCAGATCGTTACAGGTGCCCAGAACCTTAAGGTTGGAGATAAGGTTCCTACAGTTCTTGACGGAGGAAAGGTTGCCGGAGGACACGATGGAAGCACTCCGCCGGAAAACGGAATTGAGATAAAAGCAGGCAAGCTCAGAGGTGTTCCTTCAGCAGGTATGATGTGTGCCATAGAAGAGCTTGGATCTTCGAGAGAAGTCTTCCCTGATGCACCGGAAGACGGAATCTACGTATTTCCTGCAGATGCCGATGTAAAGCCCGGAGATGATGCAGTTCATGCACTTGGTCTTGATGATACGATTCATGAATATGAGGTAACCTCAAACCGTGTTGATTGCTATTCTGTACTTGGAATCGCAAGAGAGGCTGCAGCAACCTTTAACCTTAAATTTGTACCGCCTGTAGTTCCTGAGACAGGAAACAATGCTTCAGAAAAGTCGTCTGACTATATTAAAGTGTCTATTGAAGATAAAGACCTTTGCAGCAGATATGTTGGCAGGGTAGTTAAAGATATCAAGATAGAAGAGTCTCCCGAATGGATGAAAAAGAGACTCAGAAGTGCAGGGATCAGACCTATCAATAACTTAGTAGATATAACAAACTATGTAATGATCGAATATGGTCAGCCTATGCATGCTTTCGACCTTTCTACTATTGCAGGCAATGAAATAATTGTTCGTCGTGCAAAGGATGGAGAGACATTTACAACCCTTGATGGTCAGGAGAGAAAACTTGACCACGACGTAATAATGATCTGTGATGGCGAGAAAGAGATCGCTATCGGCGGAATCATGGGTGGTCAGAATTCGATGATCACAGGTGACGTTAAGACTGTTCTTTTTGAGGCAGCTACATTTAACGGACCTAATATCAGAAAGTCTGCAAAGAGGATCGGTCTCAGAACAGACGCTTCCGGAATGTTTGAAAAAGGACTTGACCCTAACAATGCAATGGATGCGATCAACAGAGCATGTGCGCTCGTTGAAGAACTTGGATGCGGCACAGTCTTAAATGGTGCAGTAGATGTTCATGACGAGCTTCCGACAGAGGCAGTTATAAAGTTTGAGCCTGAGAGGATCAACGATTTCCTTGGCACAAATGTTGAAGTTTCCGATATGCTTGATTATTTCAATAGACTTGAGATCGTCTATGATGAGAGCAGCAATACACTTAAGTGTCCTACATTCAGACAGGATCTTAAGAGCTTTGCGGATATTTCAGAGGAAGTTGCAAGATTCTACGGATATGATAAGATCCCAACAACACTTCCGGATTCAGGCGCTACAGCAGGAAAGCTTTCTTTTGCAATGCGTGTTGAGAATGAAATAAGAAATGTTGCAGAATTTGCAGGTTATTCTGAGGCATTTGAATATTCATTTGAAAGCCCTAAGGTATTTGATAAGCTCCTTCTTCCTGAGGATGCAGCTGAGAGAAAGACCATCAGGATCTCAAATCCGCTCGGAGAAGATTTCTCGGTTATGAGAACCCTTACCCTAAACGGAATGCTTACATCTCTTGCACTTAACTTCAACAGAAGAAACAAGAATGTTAAGCTTTATGAGATGGGAAAGATTTATCTTCCAAATTCTGATGAATCAAAACTTCCCGATGAGAGACGTCAGCTTACACTTGGTTTCTATGGCGATGGAGATTTCTATACATTAAAGGGTGTTGTTGAAGAGGTTCTTGCAAGTGTAGGTCTTAAATCCAGAGTAGATTATGATCCTGAAGCAGGAAAGACCTTCATGCATCCGGGACGCCAGGCAAACATTATCTATGAAAATGAAGTGATTGGTTTCCTTGGAGAGATCCATCCGGAAGTCTGCGATAACTATGATATGAAGACAAGAGCTTATATTGCAGTTCTGGATATGCCTAAGATCGTAGAAAAAGCTACATTTGACAGGCATTTCTTCGGCATTGCGAAGTTCCCGGCAGTTACCAGGGATATTTCAATGCTCGTTCCGAAGAAGGTTACAGCCGGAGAGATAGACGCGATCCTCATGCAGAGAGGAGGAAAGATACTTGAAGACTTCTCACTTTTCGATATTTATGAAGGAGAGCAGGTTAAGGAAGGCTGCAAGTCAATGGCTTACTCCTTAAGCTTCAGGGACAAAGAGCGTACTCTTTCTGATGATGATGTGAACGGTGCAATGAAGAAGATTCTTAATGGTCTTGAGGGACTTGGAGCAGAGCTTCGTTCATGATAGAATAGAATTAAATTATTAAATTGAAAACTTTTTGCTGCAGTATTTTATATCTGCTGCGGCAAAAAGTTTTTCTGATGTTTTTAGGAATTTACGGAA
>JAIKZC010000479.1 GCA_024682575.1 Lachnospiraceae bacterium
CATGGAAACGTGAGTTGCGAGGCTTATCTGTTTCCAAAAGAGGGGTCATGAAAAACGCCGGTCCTTGTTCCGCGTTCTTTGCGGAACTAGTACCGCTGCGATTTTTCTTTTGCAGCGAGAGCGTCCCTCGTTGGAAACAGATAAGCTGAACAACGTAACAGGAGACAACCTTAAACAAAAACATATAGATTTTTGATGCTTTGCAGCAAAAATCTATATGTTTTCTCGGAATTTTTAAGGCAGAATGACTGTGAATTGATTTTTATATATAAGAAAAGCAGCTGATTCAAAGGATTTATCTCCTTCGTTTCAGCTGCTCTATTACAATAATTTTACTCCTATTACAGGATCTCACTTAAGGCTTCAGCCAGTCATACATCTCCTGGTACTGTCTTGCTGAGTTCCACCATGAGAAGTCAGCATCCATGCCTCTGTCAATGATCTTATTCCATTCACGGCGATGAGCAACAAATACACCTCTTGCGTAACGGATCGCATTGAGCATTTCATGTGCATTGAAGTTTGTGAACGTAAATCCTGTACCTGTACCCTCATACTCATTGTAAGGCATAACTGTGTCCTTAAGGCCGCCTGTTTCACGAACGATAGGAACAGTTCCATAACGAAGAGCCATGAGCTGTGAGAGGCCGCAGGGCTCAAATAATGAAGGCATAAGGAATGCATCACATGAACCATAAATCTTATGTGAGAGTTCCTCAGAATAGTAAATGTTTGCTCGGCAGCGGTTATTATACTTCCAGTCAAAGTGACGGAACATATTTTCATACTGCTCCTCACCTGTACCGAGAACAACTACCTGAACATCTTCCTGCATAAGCTCATCCATAATATATGCAACAAGATCTATTCCCTTCTGACCGGTAAGTCTTGAAACGATACCGATCATGAAGGCACCGTCGTTTCTCTCAAGACCAAGCTGATCCTGAAGTGCTCTCTTATTCTTGATCTTTTCCTTACGGAAAGTCTTCTTTGAATATTTATGAGGCAGGAAATTATCTGTCTCAGGATTATAATCATTATAATCTATACCGTTTACTATACCTCTGAGATCGTGCTCTCTTGCTGTAAGAAGTCCATCAAGCTTTTCGCCGTAGAACTCAGTCTTGATCTCTTCAGCATAAGTACGGCTTACGGTTGTGATTGCATCCGCAAAAACAATTCCTCCCTTAAGGATATTTGCATCTTTATAAGCCTCAAGCTTATCCGGAGCAAAATAGTAGGAAGAAAGTCCGCTGTACTGCTGTACTGTCTTAACATCCCAGGTTCCCTGGAATTTAAGGTTATGAATGGTTATTACAGACTTCATATCACGGTAGAATTCACCATCGTGGAAGCTGTCATGCAGATATACAGGAACCATACCTGTCTGCCAGTCATGGCAGTGAATGATATCCGGATGGAAATCTATAAGCGGAAGTGCTGAAAGTGCAGCTCTTGAGAAGAATATAAATCTTTCAAGATCCCATTTCATATCACTTGTATAAGCACTTTCTCCGGAGAAATAGTACTCATTATCTATGAAATAAAAAGTGACGCCGTTATACTGGCATTTAAATATTCCTACATAAGTACTCTTGCCATTATAATCCATATAGAAATTCGTAATGTACTCAAGCATATCCTTGTACTTCTGGTACATACAGTTATACTTTGGAATCATAACACGAACATCAAAGTAGCGCTTATCAAAACACGTAGGAAGCGATCCTACTACATCAGCCAATCCCCCCGTTTTAATAAATGGTACTGCTTCTGATGCTACAAACAATACATTTTTCATAATTTTTCTCCTTTTGTTTTATCTAGTCATGTTTCTTGAAATCATCAGCAAGTCTTTTCATTTCTTCAGCGCTCTGTCTTACAGTATCTGTGACTACTGCGCCTCCTATAATTCTTGAAAGCTCGTCTGTTATTTCCTCATCATCCAATTCCCTGATCTCGGTTACCGTGCGTTCATCAATAACATTTTTCTGTATAAGAAAATGATGATCTGCCATCGCTGCTATCTGCGGCAGATGAGTAATGCAGATAACCTGATGTCTCTTAGCCAGACGGCTAAGGCATTCGGAAACCTTCTGAGCGGTTCTTCCGCTTATACCTGTATCTATTTCATCAAATATAAGCGTATCAATAGAATCCGTATCTGCCAGCACGGTTTTGAGTGCAAGCATAACTCGTGAAAGTTCACCACCGGATGCTATATTTTTCAAAGGTCTCAGCGGTTCGCCGGGATTTGATGAAAGCATAAATTCAACTTCATCCCTGCCATTTACAGTATATACGTCTGATTCCCTTACGTCTATTGTAAATTTTACATCGGGGAAATTTAATTCCACCAATGCCTTCTGAAGTTTCCAGCCCAACTCTGTTGCGGCATGCTGTCTAAAGCTCGTCAATGCCGCAGCTGCCTTATCCAAAGATTTTTCTTCTTCTTTGATCTTATTTTTTAATTCTTCGATATAAGCATCAAAGTTTTCTATCTTTTCAAGTTTTTCTTTTCTGTCGGATAAAGCATCATATATCAATTCAAGACTCTGTCCATATTTGGATTTAAGCTGATTTATCTTATCAAGTCTCGAGGTGACATTATTAAAATCTTCTTCCGAAAATTCAATTTCTCTGAGATAATTTTCCGCATCTTTCCTGAAATCAGAAACCAATGCATCTATGGACACAAGTTCATCATAAAGACTTCCTGCTCTTTCATCATCAGATGAAATTTCCTGTACAAGCCTGACTGCCCGTCCTATCATCTCTCCGGCAGCTTCATCACCGCCTAAAAGTTCAAAGGCGCCTCCGACTGATTCTGCAATTTTCTTGGAATTATTCATGAGATGGAACTTTTTCTCTAGTTCTTCATCTTCTCCATCTTTCAAAGATGCTTCTTCTATTTCCTCGATCTCATATCGAAGCAGATCAGCTTCCCTGATCCTTGCCGCCTCATCTGTATTTACGGAATCAAATTCTTCATTTAATTTTCTATAGTTTGCATAGTGTTCACTATAAACTGCAAATGCCTTTGCAAACTCATCCCCTGCATAACGGTCAAGTATTTTCAGATGATTCTTCTGATATAGCAAAGACTGATGTTCATGCTGTCCATGAATATCTATAAATAATGATGAAAGTTCTTTTAATTCCGAAGAATTAACTGTTTCTCCATTAACCTTTGTAATTCCCCGTCCGTCTTTAATCCTTCTTTTGATCACAAGAATATTATCATCGTCAATGGGGATTTCCATTTCTTTAAGTTTTGCCTTTTCTTCCTCTGATTCGACTGTAAAAACAAGCTCTATCTCAGCCGGCTTGTTCTTATCTCTTTCAACATCTTTTGCGGCCTTTCCTCCAAGGCCGAGACTTACCGAACCTATCACCAGCGATTTTCCGGCTCCGGTTTCTCCTGAAAAAATATTCAGTCCATTCGAAAGAAATATCTGGCTTTCATCGATCAGCGCAAGATTTTTTACTTGTAAGCTTACTAACATATTTCCTCCGGCACTCTCCCTGTGTTTATATAAGTTAGTTTATTGCTTATTTTAATATATCCAGAATTTTAGATTTAACCAATTCTGTTTCATCTGCCTTTTTTATGGCACAAAAAATAGTATCATCACCGGCAATACAACCAAGCATTCCATCAAAATCAAGTGAATCAAGTGCTGTAGCCACAGCCATAGCCATACCGGTAACTGTCCTGATCACTATAAGATTTCCTGCTGTTTCCGCCGAGATCATGCCCTCTTTCAAAACACGAATGTATTTTTCTTCAAGGTGTCCGCTTCCTCCTGTCGGCCTTATATATTTCTGCCGACCGGTTGATGTAGCAATTTTGGTAAGCTGCATATCGCGTATATCTCTCGATACTGTGGCCTGTGTTACGTCAAAGCCTTCAATTCTCAGTTTTTCTGCAAGATCTTCCTGTGTTTCTATTTCATATTCATTTATAAGTTCAAGGATTCTTTGCTGTCTGTTTTTTTTCATTATTCATAACCATTTCTTTTGAATTATATTTATGAATTAAATTTCTGGGAAAGTAATGAAAGGAAACTTTCCTGTCCAATTCTCAGAATACGGGTTACTTTCCTTGAAGGTCTTATCTCTACGTAGTCATTTTCTTTTACCGATATCTGATTATGTCCGTCAAAAACAACGGTGTTATCAGCTGTTCTTGAAATTATCTTTATACTGCTCTCGGGTGAAAGTACAATGCTTCTGGTATTAAGCGTATGCGGACAAACAGGGGTAATAACCATCATTCTGGCTGTCGGCTCTATTATAGGACCACCTGCAGACATAGAATATGCCGTGGAACCTGTAGGCGTACAAACTATAAGTCCGTCTGAACG
>JAIKZC010000484.1 GCA_024682575.1 Lachnospiraceae bacterium
GGAAGAAGCAAAGGTTAAAGAGGCTGCATCAAAATATCTTTCGGGACTTTCTGAAGATGATATAAGCTGTCTTGGTGCAACTACAGAGTTATTAGAGCAGATGTACTCTGAATATGCTCTTGCCAATAAGGTCTACCTTGACATCACCAGGAACGTTAATCCTGAAATAAGCGATGATGAGGCGAGAACCATAAGTGTTAAGCATATATTGTTTAAGACCTATACGGTAAGTGCCGATGGCAGTACAAGACAGTTCAGTGATGAAGAAAAAAAGAGCGTTTATGAAAGAGCTGAAGCCGTACTTGAAAAAATTCAGTCAGGAGCTGATTTTGATTCTGTTGCTGAAAAATATAATGAAGACACAGAGAGTGGCTATACATTTGGTAAGGGACAGATGCCGGAAAGTTTTGAAGAGGCAGCCTTTAATCTCGGTACAGATGAAGTCAGCGGTATTATTGAGACGGATTTTGGTTATCATATAATAAAATGTGTAAGCACATTTGACAGAGAAGAAACGGATAATAACAAAGAACGTATCGTACTTGAGAGAAAAAAAGAAGCCTTTAATGAAGTTTATGATGAATTTCTGCAGACGCTCCACTCTAATCTTAATAATGAGTTATGGGACAGTGTAGATTTTGGGAATGAGGGTACGACAGACGCAACAGGATTTTTTGATGTTTATAATGAAGTTTTCAGCTGATAAATGAAACAAAGCCGGGGATTAAAAAAGTCTCCCGGCTTTTATAAATTTAGAAATTATAAGTATCTTTATGAATCATTGCCAGGGAGGAAAAAGAGCTAAAAAGAGCAATTCGGGTTGAATTGCAAGCTAGGTTTCTTTATGTTATAATCTATTGTAATTTTGTGTAAATATAAAAACTATTTTATTAGTCAAACTTTGGAGGATTTATACTTTTATGCGTACATATTTAGTAACCGGCGGAGCCGGATTTATCGGCTCTAATTTCATACATTACATGTTTAGAAAATACGGAAACGAAATCCGCATAATCAACGTGGATGCACTTACCTATGCAGGTAATCTCGCGAACCTTGATGATTTCAAGGATAATGATAATTACAGCTTTGTTAAGGCTGATATCAGGGATCGTGAAGCAATTGATAAGATTTTTGCAGAGAACGAAATTGATCGTGTTGTAAATTTTGCTGCTGAGAGTCACGTTGACAGAAGT
Organism: Lachnospiraceae bacterium; assembly: GCA_024682575.1. Taxonomy (GTDB): domain Bacteria; phylum Bacillota; class Clostridia; order Lachnospirales; family Lachnospiraceae; genus NK4A144. Next base: position 1,197 of record JAIKZC010000484.1, read on the forward strand.
ATAGAGAATCCTGAAATATTCGTTGAGACAAACGTTGTAGGAACGCTTGTAATGCTCAATGCTGCAAAGAAAGCATGGGAAAAGGAAGACGGATCATTTAAGGAAGGAAAGAAATTCCTTCATGTCTCCACAGACGAAGTTTATGGCTCACTCAGCAATCCGGATGATTATTTCTATGAGACAACACCTTATGATCCTCATAGCCCTTATTCTGCAAGTAAGGCATCATCTGATTTTGTCGTTAAGGCTTATGTTGATACCTATCATTTTCCCGCAGTAATCACAAACTGTTCAAATAACTACGGACCTTTTCAGTTCCCTGAGAAGCTGATCCCGTTGATCATAAATAATGCTCTTAACGGAAAATCACTTCCTGTATACGGTGATGGAAAAAATGTACGTGACTGGCTCTATGTAGATGATCACTGCAAGGGAATCGATATGGTGCTTGAAGGCGGACGTGTCGGTGAAAAATATAATATCGGCGGACACAATGAAAAACAGAATATTGAGATCATACACATAATCCTGGATACTCTTCGTGAATTCCTTGATGATTCTGATCCGAGGAAAGCAAATGTCAAAGATGAGCTTATTACTTTCGTAACAGATAGAAAGGGTCATGACAGGAGATATGCCATTGCGCCGGATAAGATCAAAAAAGAACTTGGCTGGGAGCCGGAGACATGTTTTGCAGAAGGCATTAAGAAAACAGTTAAGTGGTATCTTGAGCATATAGACTGGATGAACAATATCACCAGCGGTGATTATCAGAATTACTACGAGAAAATGTACGCAAACCGTTGATGACTTAATGAAATAAGTGATATGAAGGAGTAGACAATAATGAAGGGAATAATACTTGCCGGAGGATCCGGAACAAGACTTTACCCGCTTACAAAGGCAGTTTCAAAGCAGATAATGCCGGTTTATGATAAACCTATGATTTATTATCCTTTATCGACACTTATGCTTGCCGGTATCAGAGAAATACTTATAATTTCCACGCCCAGGGATCTCCCTGTTTTTGAGGAGCTTTTTGGAGACGGGTCACAGCTTGGACTCAGTATATCTTATATGGTACAGGAGCATCCGAACGGACTTGCAGAGGCATTTATCCTTGGTGCTGACTTCATAGGGAACGACAGAGTCGCAATGGTTCTGGGCGATAATATCTTTTATGGTCATGATTTTTCCAAGGTACTTGCATCAGCAGCTTCCAGAGAAAAAGGTGCAACAATATTCGGATATTATGTAAAAGAGCCAAGTGCATACGGAGTTGTGGAATTTGACAAGGATGGAAAGGCTGTATCAATTGAAGAGAAGCCTGAGAATCCTAAGTCAAAATATGCTGTACCTGGTCTTTATTTTTACGATAATGATGTGGTTGAGATCGCAAAGAATGTCAAGTCTTCAGCAAGAGGAGAGCTTGAGATAACAAGCGTAAACAATACTTATCTTGAAAGAGGAGATCTCTATGTTGAGACCCTTGGAAGAGGCTTTGCATGGCTTGATACAGGAAGCCATGATTCGCTTCTTGATGCAGCTGATTTTGTTTCTGCATTCCAGAAAAGACAGGGACTTTATATTTCCTGCATAGAAGAAATAGCTTATAAGAGAGGCTTTATTTCAAAAGAACAGCTTTTGAAACTTGCAGAGCCTCTTATGAAGACGGAATACGGAAAATATCTTGTAAACGTAGCTAATGATATCTGATATGGAAAACAGATGAAATCGAAAATACCGCTTATAGTGGGAACAACGCTTGCATTATCAACAGTTGCTGCTGCCTCATTGCTATGGGTTGGCAGCAGCCATGAAAAAAATATGATTTATATGGAAGAGAGTCCATCCGGAATCAGGTCGACATCGCAGGATCAGTCTGACATAAAGAAAACCGGAACGGGCTCTGTTCTTGGCGAGCGGGAATCTAAGACAGATTCGGAAAATATTAAAAGAAAAAGATATGATCTGCTTGCATCTGTCCTGAAACACGATCTAAATATAATGATCGCGGATGATTCGGGAAATGCAGTAAGCGGGAAGGAATTTCATGTCTATCTTGAAAGTTCCGATGGCACGAGATCAGAATATGCCGATCATGATAAGGACGGTGTTATTCATGCTCTTGATCTTCAAAGCGGAAAATATACGATAAGTCTTATTCCTACGGATGAATACAGGATGAGTGACCCTGTTGAAGTTAAAGTTCGTGAGGAAGTTGCCTATTCATCGATAGCCAGGATAGTTCAGCTTATCAAAAGCGAAGATGATGTAGATACCGAAAAAGAAGATACAGCCAATCAGAGAGAAGAAGATGATGGAAGCCTGCTCGAGGCAGGTGCCATTGATCTCGAAGGCGGAACGATAGGCATTGATGTATCAAGATATAATAAAGAAATTGACTGGGAAATGGTAAAAAAATCCGGAGTGGAGTTTGCCATTATCCGTTTAGGATACCGCGGTTCGTCCAGCGGAGTTCTTGTAGAGGATTCTCTATTCAAAAAGAATTATGAAGAAGCTGTTAATGCAGGGATAAAGATAGGCGTGTATTTTGTAACACAGGCAGTTACTGAAGCTGAAGCTGAAGAAGAGGCTGAAATGGTGGCTGCACTTGCCGATCCTTCAAAATTATCAGCACCTGTCTTTCTTGATGTGGAGTCATCAGGCGGACGAGGAGACATTATAGATAAGGCTGCAAGAACAAAAAATATAAATGCATTTTGCAGAAAAGCAGAAGAGCTTGGCTTTAAGGCCGGGGTATATGCAAATAAAAAGTGGTTTACAAAAAATATAGACAGTTCATCACTCGAGGACTGGGTTATATGGCTTGCTCAATATAAAGTCAGAACACCTGATTATAATGGGCATTACGATATATGGCAATACAGTTCAAAGGGGCATGTAGACGGAATCGATGGCTACGTAGATCTCAATCTGAATCTTACAGCAGGCGAGTGATGTTTGAAAATCGGAGGATAAAATGGGACAGATAACAGTAGAAACATGTGAAATTGAAGGACTCAAGGTTATTACACCTAAGGTTTTCGGAGATGAAAGAGGATATTTCATGGAAACATATAATCAGGCAGATTTTGTTGAAGCCGGTATTGATAATGTTTTCGTGCAGGATAATCAGTCATCTTCAACAAAGGGAGTTTTGAGAGGAATGCATTTTCAGAATAATTTCCCTCAGGCAAAGCTCGTAAGGGTTCTCTCAGGAGAAGTTTATGATGTAGCGGTCGATCTTAGACCGGATTCTGCAACTTTCGGCAAATGGTTTGGAGTAACACTTTCGAAGGAAAACCATAAGATGTTTTTTATACCCAGAGGATTTGCACATGGTTTTCTCGTACTTTCGGAAACTGCTGAGTTTGCATATAAGTGCGATGACCTCTATCATCCGGGAGATGATGGCGGACTTAGATTTGATGATCCGGCAATAGGCATTAAATGGCCTGATTCAATAAAGGAAAGTGAACTTAATATTAATGACAGGGACAGAAACTGGCCTGTTTTTGAAGATTATAAAAAAGAACGTGGTATAAACTGAGAAAATGACTAAGAAAAACAAAGTAATTTTAATTTCATTTGTCCTGGTAATTCTTTGGAATGCATATATATTATTTCACCATAATATTTTCGCAGATCCGGAACAGGAACTCTTAAAGAAGATCATATCATGCTGTATTCTGGACGCAGCGTTTATAGGTTTTATACTTGGATATGACAGGATAGTATCGCTTCCGGTAGAGCTTTGGCAAAACAGGGAGCTTATCTGGAAATTATCAAAAAATGATTTCAAATCCCGTTTTGCGGGGTCATATCTTGGAATAGCATGGGCCTTTGTACAGCCTGCTGTTACAGTGCTGGTCTACTGGTTTGTATTTTCAGTTGGTGCACGTACTGATGTTACAGGAGAGACGACATATCCATTTGTTTTATGGCTTATTGCAGGAATAGTTCCGTGGTTCTTTTTCTCAGAAGCATGGGGAAATGGAACGAGTGCTTTTCTTTCATATGAGTACCTTGTTAAGAAAGTCGTGTTTAAGATAAGCATACTGCCGATAATTAAGATAATTTCGGCACTTTTTATTCATATATTCCTGGTGGCTTTTTCAGCCATACTTATGATCGTTTTAGGTTATTATCCTACGGTATACTGGCTGCAGCTGCCTTACTTCACACTTTGTACTTTCCTGCTGGTTCTTGGAATGAGCTATGCAACAGCATCACTTGTGGTGTTTTTCAGGGATATCGGTCAGATCATCGGCATTCTTATGCAGGTAGGAGTATGGATAACTCCGATAATGTGGCATCTGGATTCACTTTCAAGACCGATGCAGATAATCTTTAAGCTGAATCCGGTATATTATGTGGTTGATGGATTCAGAATGGCTTTCCTTGATAAAATGTGGTTTTATGAGCATTTTTATTCAACAGCCTACTTCTGGATATGCACAGTGGTAATGTTTATCTTTGGTGCTGTAATATTTAAGAAACTTAAGGTCCACTTTGCGGACGTATTATAATAGGAGCAACATGTCAGAATCAGAAATTGCGATCAAGGTCGAGCATCTCGACAAAGTTTATAAATTATATGACCACCGTCGTGACAGGCTTAGAGATGCACTTGGTCTTACAAAGAAAAAAATCTATCATGAGCATTATGCACTTAAGGACGTTTCGCTTGAGGTACATAAGGGCGAGACAGTAGGAATTATAGGAACCAATGGTTCGGGTAAATCAACAATTCTGAAGATCATAACAGGAGTGCTTAATGCCACAAATGGAAATATTGATATAAACGGAAGAATTTCGGCTCTTCTTGAACTTGGAGCCGGATTTAACATGGAATTTACCGGAATCGAGAATGTATATCTTAACGGTACCATGATCGGTTTTTCAAAACAGGAAATAGATGAAAAGCTTGAAGCAATTCTTGATTTTGCAGATATAGGCGATTTTGTATATCAGAAGGTCAAGACCTATTCAAGCGGTATGTTCGTCAGACTGGCTTTTGCAGTAGCAATTAATATTGAACCGGAGATCCTTATTGTAGATGAGGCACTCTCTGTTGGAGATATTTTCTTCCAGAACAAATGTTATCATAAGTTCGAAGAGTTCAAAAAAGCCGGAAAAACAATAGTATTCGTAAGCCATGATCTTTCAAGTGTGTCAAAGTATTGTGACAGGGTAATACTTCTTGACAGAGGTGTTAAGCTCGGCGAGGGTACACCGAAGGTCATGATCGACATGTATAAAAAGGTTCTGGTTCATCAGCTGGATGCAAAACCTGATGACAACGCCTCTTCTTTCAACAGGGGAGGAATGAAGAAAGAGAATGGTGATGGACCAAAGCTCTGGAAAGACCGAATGGTCATTAATCCTTCAAAGGATATATATGGAAGCGGACTTGCGGAAATAGTGGATTTCTGCTGTGTTGATAACGGCGGAGAAGTTACAAATACTATTGTAAAGGGTGACAGCTTTACGATCAGGATGAAAGTTCATTTTAATACGCGTATCCAGCAGCCTATACTTGCCTGCTCATTTAAGAATAGAATGGGTGTCGAGATAACCGGAACAAATACGATGTTTGAACATATCGATACAGGAAATCCTGAGGAAGGTGATGAACTTATTGTAAACTTTACACAGGAAATGAGTCTTCAGGGTGGAGAGTATCTGATATCATTTGGATGTGTAGGTTACAGGGATGGTGAATTCACTGTTTATCACAGAATGTATGATATATTCAGTATAAATGTCATATCATCAAAGGATACGGTTGGATATTATGATATGGGCATGGAGACAACGGTAGAAAAGGTCAAATGAGACAGATTCCCAGATGAAAAGATTTGATGGAGAGAAAGATGGAAACAAAGCGGGAAAAAATCGGAAATGTAGTTATGGATTATACTTATTATCCGGGAGAGGATTTTTACAGTGAAGGTTCAGATGAAGATGAACTTTTACAGATTGTAAAGGATAACGGTCCTGAGGAATATAACCGTATAATCGGTGAAAAGATGCGATGGAGTACTCTTTATCATCTCTCACATTTAAGGGGAAATATTGTTGACTTCATTCCGATAAAAAAATCAGAAAATGTACTTGAGGTTGGCGCAGGCTGTGGAGCAGTAACCGGAACTTTGAGCCGGATGGCTAAGTCTGTAACATGTATTGAGCTCAGCCGAAAGAGAAGCCTTATAAATGCCTACAGAAACAAAGAGGCAGATAATATAGAAATCAAGGTTGGAAATTTTCAGGATATAGAAAAACATCTGGATGAAAAGTTCGATTATATAATGCTTATAGGTGTTCTGGAGTATGCACTGTCATATATAAATGATCCAAAACCCTATGACAAATTTTTGAGCATTCTTTCAAAGCATTTGAAGGAAGGCGGTAAAATTGTAGTTGCCATAGAAAATAAGTACGGAATGAAATATTTCGCAGGATGCAGAGAAGATCATACCGGAAGGTATTTTGATTCTATAATGGGATATCCTAACGGGGGACAGGCAAGGACATTTTCAAGGGATGAACTTGAAAAACTGGCACATGATGCCGGATTTAAGAGTAGATTTTTCTATCCTTATCCCGACTATAAACTTCCAATAATGGTATATTCGGATTCAAAACTTCCGACAGTCGGTGATTTTACCGATAATTTGCGAAATTTTGATAATGAACGTTTTACAGCTTTTGATGAGGGGCTGGCTTTTGATGAATCTGTAAGAGATGGAAGCTTTCCTTTCTTTTCAAACTCATTCCTTGTGATAATGAATAAAGATGAGAGACTGGAAGGATTTTCAACACGTTATCCTATTTATTCAAAACATTCCAATGAAAGGGATTACAGGTTCCAGATAAGAACTGATATAGCTGAAGATGGAAACCATAAGCGCTTCGTTATCAAGTATCCCCTTTCTGATCAGGCAGTTAATCACCTTGAACATACATATGAAGTGTATGAAGCACTGCGTGAAGAATTTAAGGGGACGAATTTTAAGCCTAATTCTGTAGTTCGAAGAAATAATATTGATGGAAGCTTAAATTCACTTGAATTTGAGTATCTTGACGGAATAACTATGGCTTATGAACTTGATATGCTGAGAAAACGAGGACGTGTTGAAGACGTGATCGGAATCGTGGTCAAGTTCGCACAAACACTTAGAGCAATAGCTGAGGACAAGTTTGAGATTACAGAAGAGTTTAAAAATATTTTTGGCGTTTCTGAAATTCCCGGTGAGCATACAAGTATGGGAACAACAGATATAGATTTCGTATTTTCAAATCTTGTATATAAAGACGGATGGAATGTGATCGATTATGAGTGGACCTTTGACTTCCCGATACCGGTAAATTATGTGATATACAGATCGGTCAGATACTATCTTGAGAGTTCAGCAGATGAAGACCTCACAGATGTGGATTTCTATGAAAGACTTGGAATAAGTCCTGAGGAAAAGGAAATCTATGATCTTATGGAGATCTCGCTTCAGAGGTATATAGCAGGAGACAGGGTTTCTCTTATAGGATTTTATTCTATTTTCGGAAGATCAAATATCAAATTTGAAGAGGCAATGTCTCTGGCACGTCGGCTCGACAGACCGGAAAAAGTCAGACTCTATTATAATTACGGACAAGGCTTTTCTGAAGAAGATACAGAGTATGTCTATGCTGAGAGAAATGATGATGATCATATTTCATTCGAGGCAACAGTGCCGGCAAATTGTGCGTTATTACGAATAGATCCAATGAACGGAAGTTGTATGATCCGTATGCTCAAATTGGAGATTAACGGGAAAGAGCCGGAAAAATATTTTGTAAACGGGCTTCCAATGAATGGCGGACTTGTATTTTATGAGACCGATGACCCACAGATAATGCTGGATTCAGTAAAGAGTGGAGATCATATCAGACTTGAATACGTTATAAGCAGACCTTCGGATGAATTTTTTAAGCCATTGATCGAAGGAATAACAGGGCTCGAAGCTGAGCTTAAGACTGCAAAGGAATCAAAGAAAAAAGGATTCTTAAAGAAGCATGCTGAAGAAACTCAGGAAGAAAGATATTCAGGCTATACCGAGATAAGGCTCGTTAGCGCAGATGAAAAAATGTGAATATGAGACCGCACTGGAAAGGGTAGAATATCCTTACAGGAGATGGATCAAGGAAAACGAAAAAAGTGAATATGATTGTAATAAGGCAGAG